>JABGPJ010000096.1 GCA_018645005.1 Deltaproteobacteria bacterium
TCTCGACGCATAATGATTTAAAGATATTCTAAGTTTGCTTCACGAAAAACCGCCAAACTCGCTCGTACCTCGCTCAAACAAGGCTTATTTTCGCTGCGCTAAACTAAGAATATCTAATAAATCCTTATCAGCGCGATCCGGGCTTCATCGTTCAGCTTTCTGCAAAAACCTAACCGGACATTACTGAAAATGACCGTGACTTTATGGCCTGATTTATCGAGATTTTGACCTGTTCTTATTCATAGTCACGCAACTCTTCTTTTCCTGTCCGGGAAAATTGGAGCGTGTTCCCAATGGAAATGTATTTTTTTGGGTATTATTGGGAATGTCAGGAGCTGCAAAACTGCAGGGAGAAATTTTATCTGTTTTCCTTGGTGCGTTTGATGCCAGAGTATGAGAAACCGGGATTTCATAAATGAAAATGTCGTTCATGGAACAGATAAATTATCACACCGAGTAGTTTTGTTCATTCGTAATTCAAGTAGAATGATATTTATTCTTTAGTGTGTCAGTAGGGGATCGTTCATAAAACACTTCACATAATCTATTTGCAGAAGTCCCCAAAAAACTGGACATTTTGCAAACAGAATGTGATGGCAACGCGTTTCCTGTTCACTCATGGGAAACACTCGACTAATTTATGAGCCGACCCTAAGACTAATTTCGTTTAAACTTTAAATCAAAAAGGAGGGAATCAACAAAAAATATCGTAATCTATTTAGCAATTAATTTCGAAAACAGTTTCAGAAATTCTAACTAAATAACCAGGAGAAATTGAAATGAAAAAAATTTTCAGTGGCATCATTTGTCTGTCTTTTATTTTTGCTCTTATGCTTACAGGCACTCACCTTGCTCAAGCAGATGTAGTCAATGATATTATGAAACGAGGTGAGATGGTTGTTGGAATTCAGACTCAGGGACCGCCCATCAGTTTTATTGACAAGCACGGTAAGAGAACCGGGCTCGCGGTTGAACTAGTCCGCATGTTAGCCAAAGATATGGGGGTAAAGCTGGTTTTAAAAGATTACGAATGGAGAGGCTTAATACCCGCAATTTTATCAAAAAAAGTTGATTTTATTGCCGCCGACATGACACCCACCATTAAACGTTCAACCCGCCTGAATTTTACCGATCCATACATGTACTCAGATGTAGTTGCGTTTTCGGCTGCAGGCAGACCCTTTAAAAGCCTGAAAGATTTGAATTTTTCAACTGTGAGCATAGCTGTAATTCAAGGAAGCTCTCATGTGGATATAGTCAATCGACAGCTGCCCAAGGTGAAATTAAAGGAATATGCAGGTGGTGGTGCTGCAGTGGCAACCGCAGTAATGGATGGTCGTGCTCCAGTTGGAGTTAATGCAATCAGCACGGTTCGTGGTTACATGAAAAGTTTTAAAGGGATGACCGTGTTAGATGGCGTTCTTCAACATGGACCGGTCTGTTGGCCAGTACGTCCGGAAGATACTCACTTGCTGGAAATGCTTAATAACTTTATCCGTTATAAAGGTGCTGATGGTAATTTAAAAAAGCTGGTTGATTACTGGTGGACGACAGATGCCTGGGAAAAAGACCACAAGTAGGGTTCTTACCTGATCAACTCCTCGCTTTAAATGTAATATTTATGGAACCTGATCATCAGGTTGGGTTCCTCAAAGCCTAAAAATAGGTTTTTACCATGTCGATTAGCTTAATAGATTTTTATAACTACAGAGTCGTCGCTCAGTACTTCCCCAACTTTGCGGTAGGGATTGGAACAACTTTATGGGTTTCAGTCGTTACACTGTTTTTTGGTCTCATCATCGGAACCATGGTTGCCTTGTGCCGGACTTCAAAAAATCCGATTCTGCGGCAGCCAGCCGCATTTTATATTCAGTGCATCCGCTCAACTCCACTGCTGGTTCAAATTTACGTGGTCTATTTTGGTTTACCGGCACTCCCCCTGATAAATCGCAGGTTAGATGAAATGGAAGGGGGGATTTTGGCTTTAAGCATAAATGCCGGCGCTTATTTGGCGGAGATTATTCGTGCCGGTATAGAGTCGATTGATCGTGGACAGATCGAAGCCGCATTGGCCAGTGGACTGACCTATATGCAGCGCATGCGTTATATTATTCTGCCGCAGGCAATGGCCAAGGTGGTCCCGCCAATCCTTGGCCATGCCGCGATTGTTATTAAGGACAGTTCACTTCTCTGCCTGATAACTGTATTTGAATTGATGAGCGCCGGTCTGAAGTTGATGTCTGACTTTATTATGCCTACCGAGGCATTCCTTACTGTCGCTGCCGGCTATTTATCCATCTACTTCATGATGCTTTACATCTCCAACAAGATACAGAATAAATTAAGAGGACAACGTCAAATGGAGGTGAGAATATAAATATGTGGGAAATCATAAGAAATACCATGCCGTTCCTTTGGGAAGGTCTGATTAACACCACCTGGCTTTCCATTTGCGCGATCGTATTCGGCAGCAGCCTGGGATTCATCGTTGGCCTATGTCGAGCTATTGGCCCTGTCTGGTTGAAAAAGATTTTCGGCGGTTATATTCACCTGTTGCGCGGGTCGCCATTTCTGGTACAAATCTATATCATCTATTTTGTATTGCCATCAACCGGGATCGCCATTTTCCAGTTGAGTTCCTGGAGTGCAGCCATCATCTCATTGAGTATCTATACTTCGACTTATGTGGCTGAGATTGTGAGAGGGGCTATTGAGGCTATTCCTGCAGGTCAGTTTGAAGCTGCCAAAGCATCCGGCATGACAGTCTTTCAGTCAATGCGATATGTTATTTTACCTCAGACCATTGGCATGATCTTACCGCCGATGGGTGGAATTTATGTCATAGTCATTAAGAGTACCTCCGTACTTTCTGTTATCGCTGTTTCGGAACTGGTTCGCCAGGCTGAAACATCCATTCTTAGATATCCGTCTCATATACTGTTGATCTACGGGCTGGTTGCCTTCATGTATGGTATTTACTGTTATCCGGTTTTACGTCTCACTCGTTGGGCTGAAAATCGCTGGGGTGGAATTCATGTTGCAAGCTAAGGGATCGTTCAATTTAGAAAATGTTTCCCATGTAAAAGAATGGATGAAAATGGCTTATGGATCTGCGGTTAGAAATTCTGACAAAAATGATTTACGTAAAATGATTGCAAAAAACCCGGCCTATAAAGGACTGTTATTCCCAATGAAGGCCGTACAGGGAGGATATATTCCTGATTATGAGTCAAGATACCTCACGGAAGATATCCCTGTATTTTCCTGGTGTACAAGGGGCTTGCAGAAATAATTATTGAGTGGTCTCAACGAGCCATGGGCAAAGAATACATTGTAAATGGCAGGCTTGTAGGTGTTGATTTAAAAGAAACCAGAGCACCCCAACGATTTGGATTCAGGGACTTTGACGGTTTCGCGAGAACGATGGGTTACATCTAAAGTCAAACTTTTCAGAATAAATACCAAATCGCATCATTAGGATATATTTTTTAGTAATTATTCACCACATTACCGGAGTCGAGGGGATTATGATTCAAAACGATGGAAAACAGGACGTTTTCCAACAGCTCCATGGATGGATTCATGCGTGTTTTGAATTATGATCCCCTCGACGGAGGGGAGCTGAATAGATATATTTTTTAAAACAATACTATGAACGAAAAAAACACGAACCCGATGATTGGCATTCTGGGTTGGGAGGAAGGTACAGAAATCACACTATCTCAACTGGAAGAGATGCCGGGAAACATCGCCAATCCGAATACATTCGATTTTCCGGTTCTTTATCGCAGAGTCAAAGGGGCAAATTTCCAAACGGTGGTCAAAAGCCCAAATCAAAAAGTGTTAAGAGAAATGATCAAAAGCGCCCGGCAAATGGAAGCAGAAGGAATTCGAGCGATACTGACCAGTTGCGGTTTTAACGCAATTTTTCATCAAGAACTCAGCAATTCGGTGAACGTTCCCTTTGTCTCCTCAAGTTTAATGCAAGTACCATTGGTCAGCTTGATGCTTCAGAAGGATCAAGTGATCGGTATCATAACGGCCGATCAAGAATCTTTATCAGAGGATCATCTAAGGGCGGTTGGCATTACCGATGATCATTACCCCATTGTTATTGGAATTGAGCATACAGAGGAATTCTCCAAAATTTGTCGAGACGCTCATGCAGTACTGGATCAAGAAAAATTCATTAACGAAGTCGTCGAAGTCGCCAGAGAGTTGACCCGTTTACATCCCAATACAGGTGCCATCGTACTTGAATGCACCGATCTCCCTCCCTGCGCTGATGAAATAAGGGCATCGCTTAAGATACCGGTTTTTGATATCGTCACCCTGACCAATATGGTATACAAGGCCGTGACATCCGCATGATTGTGAATGAATAAATTGATATGTTTGTGTTGTAGTTCCTCAATACCTCAGCTTTTTAACAGTCAGCTTGATTTCCCGGTTCAAAAAAATAATTAATGTGTGTTTTATCAGTAATGTCCGGTTCAACGTCATTAACTTAAGCGGAATAAAGCAATTCTCCATGATCTGGCTATATAGAATCCCCCTTCGAAGGGGGCAGGGGGATGTCGGATTAGACCGGAAATGCGCTGAATACGGCAACATCCCCCTAACCCCCTTCGAAGGGGGATTCAAAAGCGATATCTTGCTCAAGTTAATAACAATGAGCAGTGTCCCGGTTAGGCTTTTGCAGAAAGCTGAATGATGAAGCCTGGATCGCGCTTAGAAAAACTTTAAATCCTTATGTGAAGAGACAGGTTTTATCGTTCAGCTTTTAGCGTGCAAAAACCTAACCGAACATTGCTGAATAACAATGATTTAAGAGAGAGAATTCAATGTTAGAACAAGCTAAAAAACTATCATCAGTGTTGTCCCGGTTACGACGTGATTTCCATCGTTATCCTGAGCTGGGTTTTCAGGAAACTCGAACTGCTCAATCCGTGTGCGAGACATTACAGGAAATCGGAGGCATATCTATTAAATCAGGGATTGGTAAAACCGGTGTTATTGGTGAAATGGGAAACGGAGAGGGGCCAACAATCGCCATTCGAGCTGACATGGATGCCTTGCCAATTCAGGAAATTGGTGACGCTAATGTCATTTCAAAAAATAAAGGCGTCATGCATGCTTGTGGACATGATGCTCATATAGCGATCTTACTTGGCGTGGCAATGCTTTTAAAGGAGAGATTTGCCCTGGAACAATTACCGGGAAAGGTTCGCTTTATCTTCCAGCCAGCTGAAGAATGTTTTGATGAAGAAGGGGTGAGTGGCGCCTCCAGATTAATTGAAGAAGGGGCTTTGGAAAATGTCGATGCCATCATTGCCCTGCACGTTGATTCTACAAAACCCACTGGTATTGTTTCAATCTGCCCTCAATGGGTGTTTGCCGCAGTTGATACTTTTAAAGCTTGGATTACAGCCAGTGGTGGCCATGGTGCCACACCTCATTTGGCCACTGACCCGATTTGGATGTTAAATCCAGTACTAACCGCTTTATATGGTATTGTTTCACGGAAGATCGATCCGATGAAAAAGGCTGTTCTTAGCATCGGAAAGTTGCACGCCGGAACAGCCAACAACGTGATTCCTCATGAAGTTTATCTGGAAGGAACCTTGCGGAGCTTTGAAGAGGGTATCCGAAAACAGCTTATCAAAAATGTTGAACAAGCATTATCCGTTGTTCGTCCTCTGGGGGGAGATTATCGCTTGAAAATCGTCCATGGTTATCCGGCGAGTTGGAACGATCCAACAGTAACCGCCGGACTGATCAAAGTTTGTCAAGTTTTAATCGGGGCAGACTATGTTAATAACGAAGCCATGGGCATGCGCTCTGAAGATTTTGCCTATATGTCCCAAAAAATCCCTGGAGCAATATTTCTATTAGGGTCGGCAATTCCTGACGGAGTTGAACGTGATCATCATACCAATGTTTTTGACATTGATGAAAGTGTCTTGCCGATCGGATCAGCGATTCTGGCTGAATCCGCCAGGCGATTTTTGAAAGGTGATTTGCCTATTCCTGTAAAGACAAATCACTTTTCAAAAACGCCTTAGGGATCGTTCAAAAATAACTTCACATAATCTATCTACAAAAGTCCTAAAATAACTGGACATTTTGCACATAGAATGTGATGGCAACGCGTTTCCTGTTCACTCATGGGAAACACTCGACTAATTTTTGAGCCGACCCTTAATAAGGAGATTACCCTGTCATTGGGAATATTCGAAGTCCCACCACCTGTTAATGAACCTGGCAGCTATTATACGCCTGGAGCGGCAATCTCAAGGCGTCGGCTGAGTTCCTGACGCAGAGCAAGTGCCGGGAAACTGCAGCACACATATCCACGAATCGTTTCGTCCTGCTGGCGATAGATTGCCCGGAGGCCCATTACTGCCTGGGGTGCTTTCTTGGTGGGGCTAATTGCGATTCAGTATAAAGACGCAGGTATCACGGAAGAGCCGTTTTTTGCTTTCGTAAACAGCATGCCGTATATGTTTTACCTGATAGGGTCAATTCTGCTTGTGTTTCTGATCGCCCTAATCGGCAAGGACTTCGGTCCGATGAGAAAAGCAGAAGAGAGAGCTATTAAAGAAGGCAAACTGATTGGCGACAAAAAAATTCAATCAGCTCTCAGTCATCGACCCATGCGAGCATTTAGGTCCCAAAAGAAGAAAATTGCTCGATGAGTCTTGGGCCGGTGTATTTCAAAAAGAGATTCTTCCAACACTTCCCATCCATGAATTCACTCGGAACTTTTGCAAAAATAACGGGCGAAGCACCAAAGAACATTCTTCTGTACTGGGTACAATATTGATACAACATTCACTTTAGGTCTTTTCAAAGCCGGATGTTTATTTCTAATCCAGCCGACAACGGTAGAGTTTTTGACTATTTTTAGATTGATTAATTGACTGTGGAAGTCTATTGTCATATGAGCACTGGACGCTATGCAAAAATAAATAGCCAGTAATAACTTATAGATGGATGCTTAATGGAACACTTCTACCAAAATGCCGGGGACCTGAGGAAAACCAGTCTGGAGGGTTTTTATCGGATCCATCAGAATATGGTGCAGCTTAGGGAGAATCCATGCTATCTATGCCGAAAAACTCAAAAAGATCCCTCCAGAATCGCATTGATTTCAGGTGGCGGATCGGGGCATGAACCGCTTCATATCGGAATGATTGGGCGCGGAATGTTGGATGCTGCCTGTCCGGGTGAAGTGTTTACATCTCCAACCCCTGACCAGATTGTTGGTGCTCTTTCTGACCTGAACCCTCAAAATGGTACTTTACTGATTGTCAAAAATTTTGCCGGTGACTTGATGAATTTTGAAATGGCATTGGAAATGGCAAATCAGAAATGCCGGATCCTGATTGTTTCAGATGATGTTGCCATTGACAATAAAAGCCAGCGCCGCGGATTGTCGGGGACCGTTATTGTTGAAAAAATCGTCGGTGCTCTGGCAGAGAAGAGCGATGATCTAAATGCCTGCTGGGAGATCGGGGACCGGGTGGTTCGAAATACCGGAACCATTGGCGTGGCTTTGTCGGGATGCACTTTTCCGGGGCATAATCGAACCACATTTCATTTGCAGCCGAATGAGATTGAATACGGTGTTGGCATTCATGGTGAACAGGGAGTCGAAAGGTTGAGAGATCTGACCATCGATGAGCTGATCCACAAGATGACAGATAACATTATCACTGAGATATCCTTGAAGCCGGGCGAAGAGGTCCTGCTGCTGGTCAATGGAATGGGCTCAACGTCCCTGATTGAACTGCAATCCATTTACAGTCTGGCAGACGATTTCTGCCGGGAATCCGGGCTGAAAACTATCCGCTCGTTGATCGGTAATTTTGCGACCGCACTTGATATGAAGGGGGCCTCCATCAGCATCAGCCGCATGGATCCAGAACTGCTGCAATTGTGGGATGCCCCGGTTGAAACACCAACATTGCGCTGGTAACTCCCCCCCCTTTTTACGGAACTACGTTATTACCCCGCTATTTGCCTTCTTGAATTCTTTTTTGGCATATCGTCTGATTCTCTCCTCAATGACTTGTTGCTCCTCCGTATTTTCAAGCATCGGGACCTCTATTTCAAGAATATAGTGGCTTCTCAGTATCCCTTGAGGATCCTCGATACGGTTGGCATATTGAGGATGGGCTGCGATGTATCGCTTCAGGAATCTTCTTCGTTCTTCTGTTGTCAGGTGACAAATATCAAAAATAGAATTAAGGTGTTTTGCGGGAACCGGGATAGGATAGACAGGATTTGTTATCTGGGAGATGAAGCTCTTATTCTTGCCAATGGCGTTTGATATCTTCAGACGCAGACCGGACGGGCGCATATCCAGGTATTTTTTCAGAAGCCCCTTGTAATCAGCAATCAGGTCCTCTCTGGAAGGTTCGGGTTTCTGAATGATCCCAGCCTGATCGATATCCTCACCTTTGTCTGTCATTAAAGTCACTCTTTGAAGTTACACTGACATCTGTTCATGAATAATGGCAGCCTTAACTCTTGCCAGGGCCATGGTTGGAACCGAGACGTTCTTAATCCCCAGATTCAGCAGCGTAGGCAGCAAATCCGTTGAAGAAGCCATTTCTCCACAAATACAAACCTGCTTGTTGTTGGCATCTGCGTATTCGGCAATGTCACGAATCACCTTCAGAACAGCAGGGTTGGCCGGATCCTGAAGATATTCGACATTGTGGCAATCCCGGCTGGTGGCCATAATAAACTGGGCCAGATCATTGCTGCCGATAGCGAAAAAGTCCACATCAAAGCTTTCAATCATAATAGCAGCAGCCGGTGTTTCTACCATCATCCCTAGAGCCGGCATTCTGGCATCTTTGTTTTCGTTACGGAGGCGTTCAATCTCTTCAAAAAACTGTTTACGGGTAGCCTCAATTTCCTGGCTGATGGTGACCATCGGGATCAATACCTTCAGGTTCCCAAATACGGCTGCCCTCGCAAGTGCGCGGATCTGTACCCTGAATATATCCGGGTTGGACAGCAGCAGCCGAATCCCTCGCATTCCTGAACTGGAGCTTTGATCCTGGTCTCCAAAAAGCCCAAAAAGGCCCTTATCGCCGCCTGCATCAAAGGTTCGGATTGTAACCGGTTTATCACCTGCCCAACCAAGCAGTTTTTTGTATGCCCTGAACTGGGTTTCTTCGTTGGGCAGCACATTTGTCTGGAAAAACATCAGCTCGGATCGGGCCAGGCCCACCCCTTCGCAGTTTTCCGGAGAGATATCGTCCAGGCACCTGAGGTCATCGACGTTTATAAAAACGGATATCTGCCTACCATTACCGGTGACAACCGGATTTAACAGAGTCCCATTTTCACTTTGCTGCGACAGGGAAAAGCTCCTTTCGAATTTGCGCAATGTTTTGTGGTCTGGCGCATATATCAGTTTTTCGTTGTCACAGTCGAGAATAACAGGCGTCTGAGCCGACAATGACAGAATGCGCTTCGGCATCCGAATCAAAAATGGAATCTGGCGGGCTCTTGCCAGCATTGAGACATGATTAAAGACGCTGCCTTTTACAATGGCAATGCCGACATATCGGGACCAGTCCAATTCCAGAAATTGGGAAGGCATAATATCCTCGGCAATAAATATCAGGTTGTTTTCGTTGCTCTGCTCTGCCGGTGATCGGACTTCCTGTTTCAAATACCGTAAAACGCGATTGCGAATGTCGACAAAATCATTCGCACGCGATTGAAACAGTTTGTCACTTGCCCTGACATAATCCTCAATATGAAAGTTCAGGGTGTTTTCCCAGGATGTGGTTGCGGACTCTCCCTGCCTGATTTGAGCATAGATGGGATTGGTCAGTTCAGGATCCTTCAGCAGCAAAAGCTGCAACTGCAGAATCTGCGCGCCCAGTTTATCGGAGGTCTGGATGAGCTGGGTCAAGTCATTGACGGCCTGGTCGATGGCATTTTCAAGCAGTGTTTCCTGGACCGGTGGAGCGTTTTTTTTCCGGATATGCCGTGATGAAGGCAGCCTTTTTTGAATAAGGTCGATTGCACCAATTGACTGTCCGGATGATGCGGCTTTCCCATAGAAAATCTGCTTTTTCTGGCCCATTTTACTCTTCATCAAAATTATTCAGTACCAGATCAATCAGTGACTTGACGGCGTTATCTGCATCAATTCCATCAGCTTGAATTTGCAGCTCTTTTCCAGATGGAATTTTTAATCCCATTACCTTGATAATGCTTTTTGCATTAACCCAGTGAGACTGATCTCCCTTTTTAATGCGGATATCAGAAGAAAATTTTTTTGCCAGACTTGTGAATTTGATGGACGGTCTGGCATGTAATCCCAGTGAATGTCTGATCAAAACGGAGTCTTCAAAATTCATGAGAATGACTCCTCTGCTGTTTTTACGACTACCGCCAGCGGGCTTCCGGATGCGGCCTCTGCGGCGGCCATAATAGCCCCTTCAACAATCGGAGCATCGCAGATAATTACGCTGGATGACATTGACGAGTCAAGTAGTCCAATTGCCATTTCACTGTTGGTTTCAGCTCCACCGACATCAACAAGCACTGCCAGGCCTTCCGGGGTCCAGGTCTCCTCCATTTTCTGTTTGATCTTTCCCAGGTCGGTTCCCAGTCCACCATCCACATTCCCCCCGCACCAACCAAGGGGAATTTTATCACCAACCATCTGCCGGACCATATCAGCTGCGCCTTCAGCGAGTTGGTGAGAGTGAGATACGATTAATATGCCTACATTAGCGCTCATTCTGCAAGCTCTCCTTCTTTAAGATGATCTCTGACTGCCTGGCAGATTGAATGAAACATCAACTGACAAGATTTGGCACCAGGGTCCAGGTGGCCGATTGAGCGGTCTCCCAGGAACGACGCCCGTCCCTTGGTTGCTTTCATCAGTCGGGTTGATTCCAGTCCCCTGTCAGCTTCAACGAGTATTTGATTCAGATAGTCCGTAATCCTGCTGTGGGAATCTGAGAATTCCATAAACGTTTCGTAAACTGGGACCATCACATCCAGGAGGGTTTTTTCGCCGTCCCGGGATTTCCCCCGATGTTTGACCGCTTTGACGCCTGCATTCAGGGCTTCAGCAATTGTGCCTTTTTCCAGTGTACGTCCCTGAAGGGACTTGCCGGCAGACATGAAGAAACTACCGTACAAAGGGCCGGAAGCCCCCCCGATTTTCATAACCAGAGTTAAACCGATGTCGTGAACGACCTGGTCCATCTCCTGACAGGTAATAGCGTCCAGTTTATCGACAACTGCCTTCATGCCACGTACCATATTCTCACCGTGATCGCCATCACCGATGGCGGTATCCAGGTTTGTCAGGAGTTCAAAATGGTCAGATATCGATTGATAATAGTACCTTATTGCGGTCCTGATAATCTCGTTTGATACCATGTATATGAAGCGGTCTCAACTATGAAGTTAACCGGTTTCCCCTCGGTTCTGCAGTCCACACGGGTGAGCAATGGCCAGAGTGATCAGACAACAGTCTCCCTGAAGCCGACCTGTTTTTTGTCAGAATTTACCTCTTCTGAACGTATTCTGTCATTGATTTCAGGAGCAGGTGCATTGAAATTGATCCCGGATCTGCATGACCAACGGCTTTTTCTCCCAGGGACTTGGCCCGCCCGAAATTGGCAACCATCTCCTTGGTTTTTTCCATGCCCAATCTTGATGCTTCTGTCACCGCCGCCAGATTATCCGTCAGAGAAATTTGGCTGTCCGCGGCCAGGGCAGCAGGCTCCAGAGCATCGACCATTGTTTTGTCACCTGGATTGGCTTTTCCCCGATTTTTTACGGCATCCAGGCCGCCCTGCAGCATCAACCCCAGGTTCTCGGAATCAAGACAGTCCTGGTTATTAATAGCCTTTGCACCGCCCAGGAAAAGGGTGCCGAAGATGGCACCGGAAGCACCGCCCATGGAGTTCATCAATCCAAAACCAATTTTTTTCAACAGCACCCCTAACTCGTCAAACTGCGTGGTTTCGAGCAAATCAATAATCGCTTCGAATCCGCGGGCGATCCCGATGCCATGATCCCCATCACCAATCTTCTGATCGGCTTTGGTCAATATGTCTTTCTGGTCGATCATGAATTTGGACACAAATCGAAACATATCAACCGTCTCTGCAACATTCAAACTGTCACTCGCCATAATCTATCCTTTGCAAAAGGCCACTGATCTGGCCGGCATATCATAATATTTTTGCAGCTCATCATCCAGTTTCATGAAGCTGATGGAAAATCCGGCCATCTCCAGGGATGTGCAATAAGTACCGAGCAGCGTATCATAGACCACGATTCCTTTTTCCTCCAGGATCTGCCTGATTCGCCTGTTGACAATCAGCAACTCCATTGTGGTGGTTGCGCCCAGGTTATTGACCAGTAGGCAGATCCTGTCTCCTTGTTGAAACGGCAGGTCGGCGAGCAGCTTGTCTACCATCATATCTGTTAATTCATCAGCGGGGATCAGTTTTTGTCGTTCAACACCCGGTTCGCCATGAATGCCAAGCCCGATCTCCAGTTCATCCGCTGCCAGAGTAAAGGTCGGTTCGCCTGTTTCCGGTATGCTACCGGCTGAAACGGCAACGCCGACAGAGCATAGGCTGTCCCGGGTTTTAATGGCAATACGTTCCAGTTCATTAAGATCGCTTATTTCGCTTGCTGCTGCGCCGACTACCTTCAACGCTTGAACCATTCCGGCGATGCCACGACGATCTTCAGTTTTATCTTTACTGGCTGACAAGACATCATCCCAGACCTGAACAGAGCGTGTTTCGATTCCGTCAGCTTCGGCCATTTCACAGGCTATCTCAAAATTCATGTTATCGCCGGCGTAATTCAGTACCAGATTTAACACCCCTTTTCCTTTCTCAACAGCTTTGATCGCTTCGTAAATAATATCTGGCGTAGGGGAAGCAAAGACATTGCCGCAAACGGCACCGTCAGCCAGGTTTTCTCCTACGAAGCCACCAGTCAGAGGCTCATGACCGCTGCCGCCACCTGTCAACAGTCCTACTTTTCCTTCTGTCAGCTTCGATCTGATAACGGCTGTGGTGCCATCAACAATCTTCAGGCTGCCATGGCTTGCAGCCACCAAACCTTCAAGTAGTTCGGGAACCACTTTTTTGGGGTCATTAATAATCTTTTTGGTATCGCTCATAATTCTCCATATGGATAAAGCCTCGTCGTCTCCACGAAACGGGGCTATATAAAATTAACGATGTGGATAGGCTGCTTACTAAACTAAATTTGAACTCTTTGAGACGCTTCATCAAAGAACAGAATGTTTTCGGTATCGATATTAAATTTGATGCTGTCCCGAACTTTATGAGCTTCATCAGGTCTGACAGTTGCTCGAATGATCTCACCATTGAAGTTCATTGATATGATTTCCTCAACACCGAGATTCTGTATTGTTTCGACTTTGGCTTCCAGTTTTGCAGATTCATCGATTTTGACATGTTCCGGTCGCATACCGATGAATTTCACAGTTTCAGGAACATCAACCGCCAACAGGTGCGCCGGAATAATGTTAATTTTGGGAGATCCCAGCTTATTGGCGACATATATGGAATTGGGACTGTTGTATATATTACTGGGGGTATCAAACTGAATCAGCTCACCTTCCTTCAGGACACCAATGCGATCAGCCATGGTTGTGGCCTCAACATGGTCATGAGTGACATACAGAAGCGTGGCCCCCAGGTTGACCTGAATGTTTTTGAGTTCCAGCCGCAGTTCTTCTCTCAGTTTCGCATCCAGTGAAGACAGCGGCTCGTCCATCAGGAATATATTGGGATCCCGGACCAGTGCTCTTCCGATGGCAACACGCTGCATCTCTCCTCCCGACAGGTGTGTCGAACGGTTCTGCAGTTTGTCTTCGATATGGAGTATTCCGGCAACTTCACGGACTTTTTTGTCGATCTCCTGCTTGCTCGACTTCCTGAGCGGCGAGCGAAGCGGGAACGCCAGGTTCTCGTAGACCGAATAGTTGGGGTAAAGTGAATACTGTTGAAAGACAAAGGCCACGTCTCTTTCGGCAGGCTGTGATTTTGTCACATCCATATCGCCGATTTGAATCCGGCCTTCATCAGCCCACTCCAGACCGGCAATCAGCCTCAGGGTTGTGGTTTTGCCGGCGCCTGTCGGCCCCAGCAGAACCACAAATTCGCCATGTTTTACGGTGAATGACAGATTCGAAACAGCCTGGATCTGGTCGAAATTTTTTGAAATGTTTTCCAGTTTTACTTCAGACATTTACGGTATTCCTCTATTAACTTGTGGTTGAATGAATCGCCATTGGCGTTTGATCCCTGTTCCATTTCATATCGGTTCCGGTTGAACTGCCCGGTGATTCAAATCTCGGAGCAACAATAATCGTAACAAACACTCCAGATACAGGTTGATCAATTCATAAATTCACTTTTGATCGCACTTTCGTCATCGCTGTTGTAGATGATAATATTGCCTGGGAGAAAATTCAGTCCGATATTGTCATTGATCTTTGAATGAACGTCACTGGACGTTCTGACTTTCAATCTTCCGAGTTCTGTATCCACGGTAACAATGCGGTAGGCTCCCAGGTACTCGACACCAAACACCTTCCCTTTGATATCACCAGCATCCGTGATCTCGATATTTTCTGGCCTGATACCGAGGAAGTTTTTGTCTGTATTACTGTCCTCAAACGCTTGTGGCATCTCAATAATGGAACCGTTAATCTTTATGGTCTGATCACCTTTTTTAACTGCGGAATTGACCTTTAGAAAATTCATGGCCGGGCTTCCGATAAACTGGCCCACAAACATGGTTCTGGGTTTATTATAAATCGTTAAAGGATCATCCGCCTGCAGCATGACGCCCTTATTCATGATGCCGATTCGGTCACCCATGGCCATGGCTTCGACCTGGTCATGGGTCACGTAAACGGTTGTTCCGTCAATATCGTTATGCAGCTTACGCAGTTCGAAGCACATCAACTCCCTGAACTCTGCATCCAATGCTCCCAACGGCTCATCCATCAGAAATGCCTTCGGCCTTCGGATAATGGCTCTTCCCAGTGCCACCCGCTGCCGGTCTCCACCGGAGAGTCCGGAGACCTTCAGGTCCAGCAGGTGCTCCAGGTGCAGCATTTTTGCCACTTCGAGTACCCGGACCTTGATCTCTGACTTGGGGATACCCTGGATTTTCAGCGGGAAACCGATATTTTTGGAAACATTCATATGGGGATACAGCGCGAACAGCTGAAAAACAAAAGCAATATCCCGTTGCGACGCCCTTAGAAAAGTGACGTCATTGTTTGCTAACTTAATCGTGCCTCTTGTCGGCAACTCCAGGCCTGCGATCATTCGAAGTGTGGTGGTTTTTCCGCACCCTGACGGTCCCAGCAGGACAAAAAACTCGCCGTCCTTAATCGTCAGATTGGAGTTGTTGACAGCTGTAAAATCACCAAACATCTTATTTAAGTTTTTAATTACAATTTCAGCCATAACCCCTCTTTATTCCTCGGAAAAGTGACTAACGACAAGAAACATAAGCGTGCCGGTTAAAATGAACTTGAATGAATGGGAATATAAGAATAGGGTAAACGGTTGCATAAACATGAAGACACCAATCCCAATGATGGCTGAGGCAACGTTCTCCATGGGCCCCTTGCGGAGCAGTTTGCTGAATCGCCCTTTTTTATTTTCTGTTTTCACTTTCTTACCGCTCCAAATGTGATTCCTCTAAGTAGATGCTTTCTCAGTATGATGGTAAAGACAATAACCGGCAGCATGAAAATCGAAGTTGCTGTGGCAATGGCAGGCCAGTCAAGCCCGCCTTCCCCAATAATGGTCGGGATAAATGGGGGCAGCGTCTGTGCCTCCCTGAAGGTCAACAGGATGGCAAAGGCATATTCGTTCCAGGAAAATATCAGGCAGAAAATTGCCGTAGCAGCAATTCCTGTGGCTGCCTGGGGTAAAATAATCTTGAAAAAGGCGCTCAATCGCGAATATCCATCGACCAGTGCCGCTTCTTCATATTCCTTCGGTATCTCGTCAATAAAGCCCTTCAGCAGCCAGACGGACAGACTCAGGTTGACCACCGTATACAGGACAATCATTCCCAGATGGGTATCGTTCAACCCCAGCTTGCGGTACATCAGGAAAATGGGGACCGCGGCTGCAATAGGTGGAAACATCCGTGTCGACAGGATGAAAAACAACAGGTCGTCCTTCAGCGGTATTTTAAACCGGGAAAAGGCATAGGCTGCCAGTGTTCCCAGAAATACTGAGAAAAAAGTGGATCCGAAACCGATGACCAGGGAATTGACAAAACGCTGAAAAAACCGGGATGGCCCTGCAATCACCATCTGCCTTTTGCGCACGATTTTTTCGTACCAGGTCCTGGGAGGGGGCAAGGATTTCAAGTACTCCTTTGACTGCCTCGTTCTCTGGGTCGACAGGTTCACGACACCCTCCAGGGATGGCTTGAAAAGTATTTTAGGAGGGTAGGTGATGGCATCTGTCGTGCTTTTAAAGGCCGTTGTCACAATCAGCAACATCGGAATAATAGCGATCGCTGCGTAGATAATGACAATAAAGGCCGCAATGCGTTTGCTGAATGCCGTTGCTTCCAGAGGTGATCTGGATGTGTCTATATTGGTTGACATGTGCTATTTCTCTTTCAATTTGTTCAGGAATTTGACATAAATACTTCCGGCACCGAAAACAGTCACAAACAGGATCACGGCAAAGGCGGAACTGTAACCCGTTCGCCATTTTTCAAACGCCGCCCTCTTTAAATGAATGGACGCAAGCTCTGTCACCGATCCGGGACCGCCCCCTGTCAGCTCGTTGACCATGTCAAACATTTTAAAGTTTTCGATTCCTCTGAATAGAACCGCCAGCATTAAAAATGGCATCACAGAAGGCAACGTGATGTGAATAAACTGCTGCCACTTGCTGGCCCTGTCAACTTCAGCGGCCTCGTAGAGATAGTCGGGAATGGATTTCAATCCCGCCAGGCACATCAGCATCACAAAAGGCGTCCAGATCCAGGTGTCGACGATGACGATACTCCATGGCGCCAAAACGAAATCCCCGATCATGGTAAATTCGCCGAAATCTATGAAAAAATTGATAATGTAGTTGAAAATACCGGCCTGCGGCTGATAGATATACGACCAGAAAACACCGACAACCGCCGGAGACAGCATCATAGGCAGGACAACCACCGTCGTCATCAACTCGTGTCCCTTGAATTTCCGATTGAGAAAAATTGCCAGGGACAGTCCTAAGATGGCCTGAATAAAAATCGTCCAGAACAAGAAATGGGCTGTCACCTGCATGTTTGCCCAGACGTCCTCACTCATCAGGATTTTCTCGTACCACTTGGTCCCGACCCACTTGATCTCCATACCTCTTCGATTGGCCTTGAAGTTGGTAAAAGATAGATAAACCGACCAGATCAAAGGGTAAATATTAATAAATATCAGAAGAATAATAGTCGGCAGCGTAAACAGCCACGCTATGGACCGATCTGACATATTCAGTAGTTTTCTATTTATTTTGCTAAGCATGATAACGATTTAGCTTGTATTGATTAAATTTCTGCGGGGCTTGATCCCCTGAACGCTTGCTTCGTCCTGTCATTCCGGATTCGCCACACAAGTGATTCATCAGTGAACGGAAATGACGAATTATCCCCCACAGATAACTGCAGGGGATATTAGTCCGGTCTGAAAACCGGATTCAGTGCAGATCATAAGTACGCTGTCTCTCTGCACCGAACAACAATTACAGCTTTCCTTCCTCTTCAAAAACCTCTTCCCAGTCTTCGATCAACTTATCAAGAGCCTGCTTCGCTGTTCCCTTGTCTCCAACAATATAGTCATGCAAACGCTTCTGCATGGGGAGCATCAGTTCCACGAAAAAGGGCTCCTGCCAGAAGTCGTTGACTTTCTGCATGGAGTCCAGAAATCCCTGTGCATAAGGCTGGGACTTGACAAAACCAGGATCGCCCAGAACCGCTTTGTGACAGGAGTAGCCACCCAGTTTCCACCATTTCTTCTGAACTTCCGGTGTGGCAAACCACTTGATGTACTGCAGTGCCAGGTCCTTTTTATCTGAGTAGGATACAACTGAGATCCCTTGTCCGCCGAGTGTTGCGCCTTTTGACAATTGATCCGGATTGGAGAAGAAACCGGTTTTTCCGAAGCCCACATTTTCATTCTTGTGGATTCCCGGAAAGAATGCATACCAGTTCATCATCATGGCTACCTGACCGGACTGGTAGGCATCCAGATCCGCCATCATATAGGCATCCGAATGTCCCGGAGGTGTACAGCAGTCATACAGTTCTTTGTAGAACTCAAGCCCTTTAACAGCATTCGGGCTGTTTACATATCCCTTCATCTTATACGGAATACGGGGGTGCTGATACCTGAATCCCCAAGCGTAGAGAGCTGATGTGGCACCCATGGTGATCCCTTCAGATCCCCTTTCACTGAAAATAGCCACACCATAACGCTTCTTGCCATCAATCTTGCGACCATGGAAAAATTTGGCTATGTCCATCAATTCGGTCCATGTTCCGGGAGGCTCAAGTTCATATCCATACTTCTTCTTAAACGCCTTTCTCAGTTCCGGTTTTGCAAACCAGTCTTTTCTGTATACCCATGCATTTGCATCGCCAAACGCGGGCAGGGCATAATAATTCGGGGTTCCTTTTGGCCACGTGGAATATCCATACACAGTTGGCGCCAGGAAATCATCCATGCTGATTCCTTCCTTATCAAAGAAATCATTCAATTTTACATAGTGGCCATTGACAGCACCACCGCCGATCCATTGGCTATCACCAATCAATAGATCAAAGGTCTTTCCACCCTGGTTCAGTTCGTTCAGCATTCTATCTGCAAAATTGGTCCAGGGAACAAACTCAAAACGAACCTTGATACCTGTTGATTTGGTAAAATCCTTTGACAATTCAACCAACGCATTTGCCGGATCCCAGGCAGCCCAGCCCAAGGTAATATACTTCTCCTTGGCCATTGCCAGGTTCGACAATCCAAAGACTACCAATAACGCAAATAATGTAAATCCCCTCAACATCACTTTCATGCGTATCCTCCTTTTCTGGATTTCATTTTATGAAACGAATTCTGGATGGGTTCAATTAAAACCACCCTCACCCCCATTATTCATAATGTTTAATCAGTCTTCAGCAAGCAAACTGAAGAACATTAATCATTACAAAAACTGAATTTAGTTCAGCTGAAAAATAAACTAAACTAAACTTCATAAGCCTGTCAATATTTATTTTGTTATTGAATTCAGAAACCATGTCCTTTGGACACGGGCAGGGAGGATAGATTTCATATTGTTATTCCAACTTCGTTACTCACCAAAGCAGAAGATCTAAAATTGGCAATAAAACATGACGTTACAGGAAAACGCCTGCGATGAAGCGTTGCTCAATCAAAATGATGTTTCATTGGACCATTACTGCAATTGTTTGATCAGGTTTAACCAGTCGATTGCGGATTTTAGTTCTAATTTAATTGCAGTTTCCAGTATTTTGAAAAAACCTGTAATCAGATTGTTTCCAAATAATCGTTTGATATGGAGGATTAAAATGATGTCGCTACCGAAAAAAAATCAGTTTTCTGGCTTGAAATCAGTAACTTTTGTCGCTCCCATAGTAGTGATGGCTTTTTTATTTGCTTATGTTGTAAACGGGAGCTTGTTTGCCGAGAATCAGAAAAAACTTGTTTCCCTGACATCTTCAGGACAAACAGTGCACGGGAAAGCCGAGACAGCTGATGGGAAGATAATTCACAAGCCGGCATTTCCATTAATTTTGCCATTAGAAGGAGAAATATTGAGTTCTTTTGGTAACCGAGAACTTCCTTATACCGGCAAGATAAGCTTTCACAATGGTATCGATATCTATAACAAAATGGTGATGGGAATCCAAATGGGCGCTCAATGGATTCGAGTTCTTCCAGGCTCACGTACCAATGTCGTTAAAATGTCAATTGACAGGCAACCTATCCCCCGCAAACCCAATAAAAAAGTTGATAGATGTCGATTGAAAAACGGGTGTTTTTAAAAAAGAAAAATCGAGGTAACCAACTGAATTAATATGGTAGCCCCACCAGGACTCGAATAGGCAACGCGTTTCCGTTTACGCCGATGGGAAACACTTGCTGCATCTTAGGTTCCGGAAACCGGCGTTGGATCCCCGTTAACCCCTGGTATCAAGGTGTTCATAGAGGCGATGGATTTAGGCTACGCACTCTCAAAATAGATGTTTTCTTGTTCCACATGCTTAATTTGCAGTACGTCCAGGCTAGCATCAATCATTGGAGGGGGCCCGCACATCAGGACTTTATGACTGTTGTTAATATCCAGTTTATTTATGATATCTGTTACGAAGCCCTTTTCTCCGGCCCAGCTATCACAGGAGGCCGCCACTGGAAAATAATCAAATCGGGGATCGCTGGAAGATTTACTTTCAAATTCTTTCTGATAGAGGAAGTCCTTTTTAAAGTTAACACCATGTACAAGCTTAACGGATTTGATCGACTCGTCCTTCAACACTTCGTCCACTAATGGGATAAATGGTGTAATTCCGATACCACCGGCAATGAACAATAATTCGGAATAGCCGTTTTTGATCACGATTTCATCTCCCATCGGCCCATTAACCTCAATCAGATCTCCGATACTGAAAGCATCGAAAATAATGCCGGTTCCAAAACCATTGGGAGCCTTTTTGACAATCACGCTGAACTCAGTCCCATCGTCATTGAATCCGGCGATCGAATAAGCCCTGAACATCTCCAGTTCATTGTGGATCTTTAGCAAAATAAACTGGCCTCCTTTAAAAACCATTTTATCACCATGCTGCAGTTTAAAAGTAAATTTTCTTGTATCTTCTGTCAGGTCTTCAATTTTACTAATCTCGGCTTCTGTCCGGATTTTTTTATCATAACCTTCCAAGTTAACATTTTCTCTATCATTTAAGGCAATCTTTGCGTTTTTGACCGTGAGAATATTCGCTGGACAATTATTGACACAGGTTTCACAACGAATGCAATTTTCATTTGAGAATTGCCCGTTCTCGTCAAATTCAAGGTAAGGCGTTAGTTGGACAGGGCAGACTCTAGAACACTTCCCACATTGGTGGCACATCTCCTCATGGGCAACTGAAACCTTGCAATCTGTGGCACTATTTAATTTCAGGAACTTTCCAAGTTTGTATGACAGTTTCTCCATGGTTCCCATGGGACAGAATGAACACCAGCTTCTTGGGGCGATTGTTATCGCCAGAACAATACCAACAACAGTTACAATTGTGTAATTCATCGTAAAGATATAACCCAGTCTTTCTGCAAACGTTGTGTCTCCCCAAAGGGCCAGTACCTTATAAAGTCTGAGCCCCAGCATGACCATAAACCATGTAAAAACTGCTCCTGCAAACCAACGATTCTTCAATAGTTTTGGAATTCTCCGGTTCTTACTGACTGACAGAATCAGGCCATCAAAGAGGCTGCCATGGGGGCAGATATTTCCACACCAGTATTTTCCGTTGAAAAATGCCAGTACCGTCAATGCCAGC
>JABGPJ010000105.1 GCA_018645005.1 Deltaproteobacteria bacterium
TATACACTTTCTCCACGTGGGTAAAAAACCAAGTTATTTATTTCCGAACCCTAAGAGGTTACATCACATGCTGTTTGTAAAATGTCCGGCTTTTACAAACAGATTAAGTGAAGTTATCTTTTAACGATCCCTATGCAAATAGATTAGGTGAGGATATTTCTCAACGATCCCCAGGTGAACCCCGGTGATGCGTTATTTGATTGTTCATCGTTGGAACTAAATTGAATTTTTAACAGAAACGGGATATGGCTCGAAAAAAAAATTCACTCACATATGAGGTCTTAAAAGGAATCTGGGACGAAAATCCGGTGATGGTCAGTCTCCTGGGGCTTTGCCCAACTCTGGCCGTAACCAACTCTGCGTTGAACGGGTTGACAATGAGTATGGCGACAGGTTTTGTATTGCTCTGCTCCAGTCTGATGATATCCCTCTTAAGAAACCTGATACCACCCCAGGTGAGAATTGCCAGCTACATTGTCATTATCGCCACCTTTGTGACTGTAGTGGATCGGTATCTGGCGGCTTTTGATCCTGCCCAGAGCAAGGCTCTGGGGCCCTATATCCCTTTGATCGTTGTCAATTGTGTTATTCTTGGCCGGCAAGAGGCTTTTTCGGCTAAAAACAATCCGGGTCGGTCCTTATTGGACAGTTTTGGAATGACATTGGGTTTTACCGCGGTGTTGGTGATTCTGGGTGGAATCCGGGAGCTTCTGGGTGCAGGATCTATCTTCAATATCCAGATTATGGGGGACTGGTTCAATCCCTGGATGGTCATGATACTTCCTCCAGGAGCTTTTTTTACCTTGGGAATCCTGATTGCCCTGGTAAATTTGATCAATGAAAGGAGGGCTCAGAGATGAATCTACTTTTAATTTTTATCGGCGCAGCCTTGGTCAACAACTTCGTACTCTCCTACTTTTTGGGGATCTGCCCCTTTGTTGGTGTTTCCAAAAGGATCTCTTCTGCTGTCAGCATGGGCATGGCTGTGACCTTCGTGATGACCATTACGGCGATTGTGACATGGTTGATCTATCACTTAATTCTGGTGCCGTTTCATGTCGAGATACTGGAATATGTGTCATTCATTCTCGTTATCGCATCGCTGGTGCAACTGGTGGAAATGTTCATCCGCAAAATCAGCAAACCCCTTTATGAGACGTTGGGGATTTATCTGCCGCTGATTACCACCAACTGTGCCATTCTGGGACTTGCACTCTTTGCGATTCTGAGAGAATATGATTTTATAGAGAGTCTGGTTTTCGGCTTGGGAGCGGGTGGTGGGTTTACACTCGCCCTGGTGATTATGGCAGGGATTCGTCAGGACCTGGAGCTGGCAAACGTGCCCAAAGTATTTCAAGGTGCTGGAATTACGATGATTGTTGCGGGCTGCCTGGCACTCGCGTTTTCGGGATTTGCCGGCATCTGATCCCAATCAATTTCTGAAAACAGGTCTGGGATTTTTTTAAAACCCCATAGTTCATAAATCCGTTCAATAATGGCTGCAACCTCGATCAAACGATAAGTGTCTGGAGTGACTATATGGATGTCAATGCACTTCTTATTTCAATGGGTAGCATGGGAGGACTGGGTGCGTTTTTTGCGCTGGGACTGATCATTGCGAATATTAAACTGCATGTGGATGAAGATCCCCGAATTGCCCAGATTCTGGAGGAACTGCCAGGCGCTAACTGTGGTGGCTGCGGTTATCCGGGATGCGGTGCGTTTGCAGAACGAATTGTTGACCGCAGCGCAAATATTGTTGGCTGCCCGGTCAATACCGCGGACGGTGTGGCTGAAATTGCCCGGATCATGGGAGTGGAAGCGGAAGTCGGAGAAAAAAAGTTTGCTCGTGTTCTTTGCCTGGGGGGAAACGACGAAACAGCCAAAAAAGGCGAGTATCTCGGAATCCAGACCTGCATGGGCGCACATTTGACATTTGGTGCAGATAAACTTTGCCAGTATGGATGCCTCGGATTCGCTGATTGTGTGCGTTCCTGCCCGTTTGATGCGATCAAAATGGATGCGAACGGATTGCCGATTGTGGATGAGGAAAAGTGCACAGGATGCGGTAATTGTGAAATCGCCTGTCCCAGGAATATTATCGAAATTCATCCAAGCAGTCGCAATCTGTTCATTTTCTGTCGCAATAAAGACGAAGCAAAATACTCCCGGACTGTCTGTATCAAAGCCTGCACTGCCTGTAAAGCCTGTGTTAAAGTCGTGGAAGAGGGACAGATTGTGATGACAGACAACTTGGCGGTTATTGATTATGACATGTATGGGACCGTTTCCGAGATACCGACTCAGAAATGTCCAAACGGGGTGATTGAATTGATTACAGAAGTCTATTCAAAACGAACAGAGGACTAAAATCAACTTATGACAAACTCCAGTGGTGAAATTGGGATTGTGAAAGAGATTAGAGAGGGCAGAACCATCGTTGAACTGCAGCAAACAGATGCTTGTGATTCCTGTGGTGCCAAACTGTTTTGCCGGCCCGGCAAGAATGGCAAACACGAAATGGCTGTGCTGAATTCGATCGACGCAAAAGTGGGAGAGATGGTTGAGTTGGATGAAATGGGGAATCTCCTGCTGCTGCTCAGTTTCTTGCAGTACGGAATTCCGCTGCTGGGGTTGCTGAGCGGAATTTTTATCATCTATGGGATCAAGCCAGATTTATATCCCATCAGATTTGAACTGGTGATGTCGGCAGGGGGTTTCATTGGCCTGCTTCTGGGAGGTGTCTTTACTCGAATCTGGGCTCGGCATCTGTCAAACAGAGTCAACTCCGTTTTTAAAATTTCTGCCATACTCAAGCAACGTTAAAACAATTCCCTTCTGTAGAATCTGCCTCTTACTCTCTTCACCGACTAGATTGATCATTGCTGTCCAACTGTTCCGAAAATAGTCCACTTTTGACTGTTTCACCCATCCCCATAACAAAAATAGATTTTCCGATTTTTTGAAAAAGTCTCCTTTACAAGCCTGGACGGAAAGAAGCATTTCTAAATATATAAGCCAGAATTTGATTTACCGTATAAAGAATGTAACTATTCTGCAGACAACCCCACAGAGGGGGATCACAATCCCCTCGGCTCTGCTAAAGTGGTGAATAGCTCATCAGCAAGGGGACTTGCCCC
>JABGPJ010000051.1 GCA_018645005.1 Deltaproteobacteria bacterium
TTACTTCTTTACTTCTCTATCTACGCTGTCTATCCCGATTCTGATGTCAATGAACAAGCTTTAATAATAAAGTTTAAAAATCGCTTTTGCAACAAAAAAAGAACCGAAGCTCATTTTTTTATTTTGTCTTAGCAAAACTCTATTATTTCCGGAATGTGCTCTTAGAAAGACACTCAACTTAGAATTGGCAGAAGCCAAGTTGTTGATTTATCAATCTAACCGGTTTCGAACTTAAGCTTTAATAATAAAGTTTAAATTTTTCTTTTGCAACAAAAAAAGAATCGAAGTTCAATTATTTTTTGCTGCTTCAGTAAAACTCTATTATTTCCGGAGTGTGCTCTTAGAAAGAACCTCAACTTAGATTTGGCAGAAGCCAAGTTGTTGATTTATCAATCTAACCGGTTTCGAACTTAAGCTTTAATAATAAAGTTTAAATTTTTCTTTTGCAACAAAAAAAGAACCGAAGTTTAATTTTTTTTGCTGCTTCAGTAAAACTCTATTATATCCGGGGTGTGCTAAAAGAGAGATACAAGACCTGGGTTCGAATGAATCCAAGTTATTGATATATCAAACTAACCGGTTTTGTCTGGTGGCGAGACCAGGAATCGAACCAGGGACACGGGGATTTTCAGTCCCCTGCTCTACCGACTGAGCTATCTCGCCATCAGCCAAAGATAAAATATTAGCGGCACGTTTTTATCATGTCAAGCATATTTGATAAGAATCCGTCTAAAAACATACGTCATGTGCGCTATCTTTCTGATTTGTTTCAAAGTGAATACCGTACAAATTGGCTTCAGGTGGTCATTCAGGTATTTTGCGGTGACAATTTCATCTATTCCGCCCAGCGATTTTCCTTCAACAGTTTAAAAACCAGTTGGTCTGCTGCCAGGAGCCTTTTCTCCAGGGTATCAAAATATGGATCCGTTACCTGCTGGCCAAAACTTCCAGTTTCCAATCTATTTTTAAGGGAGTGCCTCAGATACCCTTTATTGCCAATCATGGCCATCACGGGTCCTTCACGAACGAGCGCCAGGCTTTTAGCCCCGGGATTAAAAAAGGAGACTCCCAGTGAACTATATTTTCCCTGCAATCCGAGGATATCCACAACAGATGAAAACACATCGATTTGTGAGTAAACCGTATTAATGGTCTTGGGATGGAAAATTTTCGGTGCATACACGATCAGAGGGATATGAAAACGCTCTTTGAAACCACCTGCCTGGTAATGTGCCAAGGCATGATCAGCTGTAATGATAAAGATAGTCTTGTCAAACCAGGGCTGTTTCTCAAGCCTTTGTATTAATTTACCAATCCCCCAATCCAAATAATTGACTGTATTCAGGAAACCTTCCTCCTGATTGGCATGATGGGGATATCTTTCCAGGTGTTGCGGCAGGCGCGGGTACGGCGTGTGAGTCGTGCCGGTGACTATATATGTCAGAAAGGGTTTTTTAACCGTTTCCATGCGCTCAGCTGCTTTCATAAATGTTTCATAGTCCCAGCCCCAGCGAGCTGCCTTCGGGTCCGGATAGTCCAGCAATATGGGGATATCTTCCATACCGTAAAATTCCCGGAAACCTGCTGAGCCGGCTATAGCGTCCAAACGGAATGACCGACGCTTGAGGCTATTCATAAAGATGGTGGTGTAGCCATTTCGTTCTGCCAAGTCTCCCAGTTTTGAATAGTTGGCCAGTATTCCGACACCGATGGTTGGCAGTCCGATGATCGACGGAATTCCGGTCAGCGTCGCCTGAATACCTTCCACACTTCTCTGCCCGTTGGCAAAAAAATGGGTATATTTCAATCCCAAATCAGCCATACGGTCCAGGTTGGGCGTTACCCCCAAACCCTTTCCGGAAAAACTGTCAACATACTTAAAGCTCAAACTCTCGACCAAAATAAATACAAGATTGTACTGCTCCGAGGAGTCTTGAGCGGATTTTTTTTGAAAAGGATAGTCTGGATTTGAAATTGCAAGGCGCTGCTTGATTTGCGCCAAAGCCTCTGCCCGTGGAAAAAAAGTGTGGTTGACATCTTCAGCTTTCAGAGAGGATTGGGAGATACTGAAAACGCCGTTAAGAACCAGGTTACCATAGCTGGAGTTCCCGGAAGCGAACGCGTCAATGATTGCAAGCGGTTTATAGCCGAATCCACCTCTACCTGCAATCACAAGGATCAGGAAAAAGAGCACATAGGCAGGAATCTGTCTGAATTTAAATCGTTTTTGATTCAGTGGAGACGCAGATATTTTTTTCCAGAGGAATATGAGTATGAGCGCATTGAGAAGAAACACCATCAAGAACGGCAGGAAGACGCCAAAGAGCATTCCCCCCATAAGAGCAGCATCGCCCTCTCCAAAACTCAGTAATTCTTGAGCGGCATGACGTTTGACAAAATCAAAGTAGACAATATCACCAAGAAGAGCCCCGGTCATAAGAAGCAGAATAGCGCAAATCAACCAGGACCATATTCCCTGCCAGAGGCGCCCCCTGCAAATACGAACAGGTAGAGCCAACAAAAGGAAAGGGATCGACAAAAAAACAGTGATCGAGGCAAGATCAAACCGGACACCTTCGAAAAATGCCTGGACAATTTGAAAAGCGCTGAGCAAGTAAAATTGATTGGGGTACAAAAACAGAAGTGCCAGGCGAGCAAGTGAGAATTGTACCAGGGCAATGAGATAGAAGAGCAGAATCTTTCTATATAGAGGAAACGATGAGTCCATTCACGAATTCCAGAAAACGGTTACGCAGTTTTTATTGATGTGGGGGCCACAACTCCCTATGAGTGATCTCTTTGAAATATCTTACTAATGAAAATATATCAGAAAAATTGTTTTCCTTCTACTGTTTTCACATCCCGTAAAATGAGCTATTTATTGGAAAACAGTCGTTACTGAACAGATTTCCACTATAAATAACCAACAGATATGAAATTCCGTCCCTGCATCGATCTTCACCAAGGATCCGTTAAACAGATTGTGGGCGCATCCCTGACCGATAATCAGGCAGAGACCCTGGTTGTCAATTTCACGAGTCAGCAGTCACCTGGATGGTATGCGAATAAATACCAAAATGACGGTCTGGATGGTGGCCACGTGATTCGTCTGGGTCCCGGTAATGACCAGGCTGCCTTGGAAGCACTTGCTGGTTGGCCTGGAGGGATGCAGCTGGGAGGTGGTATCAATGCAGAAAACGCTCACTATTGGCTTGAAAAAGGGGCTGAAAAAGTCATCGTCACATCCTATGTCTTCGAGGATGGGCAGATCCACGAAAAGAGGCTGAGAGAACTCTCAGCCCTTGTTGGGAAAAACAGACTTGTCCTCGATCTCAGCTGCCGGAAAAAAGGGGATCGTTATTGGATTGTAACGGACCGGTGGCAAAAATTCACATCCGTTGAGATCAGTTCCGCACATCTGGATTTTTTCGCGACCTTTTGCAGCGAATTTCTAATTCACGCAGTAGATGTGGAGGGGAAATCCCGGGGTATTGAGGAAAATCTGGTGCGCCGGCTGGGAGAGTGGGCAAAAATTCCGATGACCTATGCCGGTGGTGTTCACAGCTGGGAAGATGTCAACACGATTCAAACATTGGGCGGTGGGAAGATTGATTTCACCGTAGGGAGCGCGTTAGACTTTTTTGGTGGTGATGGATTGAAATATGATGAACTGGTCAATGCGTTCAAGAAATCGCTTATTTAATCAATTATGTTCACGATCACACTGCTGGAGCCGCAAATTCCCCAAAACACCGGCAATATCGGACGCCTCTGCGGAGCAAACAACACCCCTCTGGAGATTGTCGGAAATATTGGATTCAAGCTCACAGACCGATATTTAAAAAGGGCCGGGCTGGATTACTGGAAATTCGTTGATTGGAAATACAGAGAGGATTTGAAGCAGTATATGGAAGAACTGGATCCTGAAAGGATTCACCTATTTACAACAAAGTCGACAGTCAGCTATACCGAAAGGCAGTTCGTACCGGGTGACTACTTGATTTTCGGCAGTGAAACAAAAGGGATCCCACAAGAGTATCTTGATCTCCACCATTCGAGATGTTGTACGATACCCATGTCAAACCCCGGCATTCGAAGTCTGAATCTCAGTTCATCCGTTGCCATCAGCTTGTACGAAGCGCTCCGTCAGAATTTGTAATGCGATCACCCTGTTGAAACCAATTGAACATGATATTAGAGATTCATCCAAATGACCCACAGCCGAGACTGATTGAAAAGGTCATTGACATTCTGAAGAACGATGGCGTTATTATCTATGGCACAGACAGTACTTATGCCTTTGGATGCAACATCCAAAGCAAAAGAGCGATGAACCGCATATATCAGATCAAGGATATTGACAAGAAGAAACCCCTGACCTTTATCTGCAGCAACACCCAACAGTTTCAGCAATATACAAAAGGCATCAGCACACCAGTCTTCCGCAAGATCAAATCCATCGTACCCGGCCCCTATACTTTCATCTTTGAAGCTTCAAAAATGGTACCTAAGATCATGCTTTCTCCCAGAGCAACTATCGGCGTTAAGATGCCGGAAGCTCCCATCGCCACAGCCCTGGCTGAAGGAATGCAGCAACCGGTTCTGAGCAGTAGTCTGCCTGGAGACGAAAGCGGAATTCAAAACCCTTACGATATCGAGGAAGAGTATGGGAAACGAGTTGATTGTATCTTAGACTGTGGGGATGTTTATATTTCGCGATCAGCTATCATCGATTTTTCAGTCACCCCCGCCGAAATCATCCGACCAGGGGATGCCGACCTGAGTTGGATCGACAGCTAAGGGTCGGCTCAAAAATTAGTTCACATTCTGTTTGCAAAATGTCCAGTGTTTTTAGGACTTTTGCAAATAGATTATGTGAAGTTATTTTTGAACGATCCCTAAGCGACAATTTCAGCTGCCGTTCTGGATCATCACAAGATTTCTTCGCAATACAGCAACTCCTCTTTGTTTCTAAGCATCCGGTTCAGTTCTTTTACAAGATAGTTAATACAAGCCTGGGAAAACTGTTTCTCCCAGGCTTCGCCCGGCAAAAGGTGTAGAATTAGATATAACGCTTCATAATAGATCTTTGCTGTTTTTCCGGTAAAACGCAGCTCATTATATGCCTTTGTCACACCGCCTTGTACAATAGTTCGACTGGCAGCATTCCCCTCTTTTATCTTCCCCTCTTCCTTAAAAAGAATTATATACGGAAAAATTGATTTCTCCTCGATCATCGGCAGCTTCGGATTTCTGATATGGGTCAGGCCGATACATAGCAGATAAATGTCAAACTTGTAGGCTGCGTAGTATTCTCTGACTTGACGCTGGTTTTCATAGGTAATCTCAATGACATTTTTATCCGAAGCCAATGTTTGAAACAGAAGTCTGTAGACCGAAAGAAACTGAACCATTAAGCCCTCATTATTTCTGAAGAAGCGGAAATTGTACCCGAAATCTTTATACGTCGCTCCTTCATGTTCTCCTCTGAGTGAGATGACACTCGTTTTCACCAGCTTAAAAGACTGGGTCATTTGAGAAAATGCATCAAGGTTTTTAGAAAAGATGGCTGGTTGTTCTACTGTTGTGGTTGCAGATTCAAAAAGAGACGATTTGATACTTTCATCCCTCTTTTGTTCCTCTTCGACGAAACCCTCGTAAGCTTTTCTAACCTGATTAAACGCGTACAAAAAGGGTCCTGTTGTGATGTTCAACGCTTTTTCAACCAACTCAATGAATCCCTCCCAGACATTTTTCAGAATCGTTTTAACCGAAAATCTTTGAATATCCTGGAATTCATTACCAAAATTCACTTTTGAGATATGTTGCAGGCTCACCCGAAACCTGCCGAGCAGCCGAAAAATGACACTGGGAGAGAGTTTGTCGATGAATTGCTTCTGCATTTCCAATGTGTCACTGGCATTGAAGGCGGCTTTATCAACCATTTTTGCAATCAACGCATCTGGCGGTTGCAGTTGTTCATTCGCCACAAAACATCCTGCCAAAATCTTGCTGATGTCAATTGGATCAATATCTTGAAACCGATTTACCCGGGTCAGTTTTAAGAGAAAGCCTTTGTAATAGTCGCTCCGTTTTTTAGCGTAGTTATAAAGGCTCTCATGGGATTGAATAGCAACGATAAATTCAAGCACAATCTCACGTATGCGATCTTCATCGTCAATCATTTCCTGGTAAACAAATTCAGATTTCCCTTTAAATTTCTTGTTAAATTTAAACGAAACGGGATTAACGGCTGTTGAGAGAAAAGCCAGCGTCGTATCTTCGCCAGAGATTTGCGAAACAAATTCATCTTTAAAGAGACGAATGATAATGCGGGAGATATCGGACAATAATATATAGAGTCCACTACGCTCGATGTGGACTGTTTTCGAGTCAAATATTTCGTCACAGGCGACCAGAGTTTCGATGTTTTTTTGAATACTGAAAAAGGTTGGGAAAATAAATTCAGAAACAGCCCGTTTCTGGTCTTTCCCATTCAAAGTTATGAGCGCCGGAATCAGCTTGTTGAGGCCGATTTTGCTATTGAAAAAGTTAATCGTCTCAAGAATAAAAAAGCGTTTCCGTGGGTCCAATACATTGATTTTACTTTGCATCGATTTTAAAGCGCCATGAACCTCGCTAGTCACTTCGTCAGGGATTTCATTCTGTCCATTGTCAAATTGAACTTCGACAGCGTCATCCTGTAGTACAGATGACCGCTGAATAATATCCTCCAAAGATAGATTTCGACGCTTGTTCTTCTGCAGCAATTCATTTTGTTTATGCCTGTGATGCTTTACAAACTGGTCAACTTGTCTTTTAAAGGTTTTTTTATCAACCTTCGCGTCTGTTGACGGTTTTACTTCATCAGACATCCGGGTTCCCCTTTGATAGTTGGAACTATTTTTTGATTCAGAGAGAGTAGACTCTTCCGGTAAAATACCTGCCTATCGACTGGCATGAGAGAAATGTACCACTTAAGTGACAAAAAATACAACCATGCTGAAAATTGATAAAGACCCTTCTCCCCCACGTTCCCCGGTTGATGATATTTTGACGAAAGGTTAGAATGGATCGCACAGGGAGAAAACCGGATCGGTCATTTCTGCCTGCAACTTGCTTTTTAAGCTTCAATCTCACCCGTTGGCGTCAAGGGATTTCTTTTTAATATAAACTAGATAAATCAGTGCTTTATAGAAAACAAAAGGTTTTTCGCTATCGATACGATTTCGATCCAAAATTGTTAGAAGAGTTTATCCGGGAACGATATTTCAATAACGAGAGCGCTGGAAAGCTTGAAGAGATACTCTCCACCAGGGTCAGCCTGAATGGTGAAGCGGTTGATGATAAAACAGTGGTTCAAAAGGGCGATTGGATTGAATACATTCATTTACGAAGTGATGAAGACTCGCTGAATTTTGAACCAGAAATACTCTATGAAGATGACTGGTTGATCGCCATCTCGAAACCGGATTTTCTACCGGTGATTCCCAATACCAGCTTTTATTTTAATTCCCTGGCTATTCTGGTCAAAGAAAAGCTCGGTAGAGAAGAGATCAACCCGGTTCATCGCCTGGACATTGAAACCAGCGGCGTCTTGCTGTTTGGTAAAAATCGGAATGCCTGCAGTGAAATTCAACGGTTGTTCCGAATCAGGGAAGTGGAAAAGCGGTATCAGGCCATCACTTTCGAGAAACCTACGGTCAATTCCGTGACCGGTAATCTGGTGCCTGCCCGGGATTCAAAAATATATACCAAACTGGAACTGGAATCTTCAGATAAGGGCAGCCGCACTGTCATCGAAAAATGCGAGTCCTGGGGGTCGTATTATCGGCTCTGGATCAAACCCGTTACCGGAAAAACCAATCAGATCCGGGCGCATCTGGCGGCAATCAATTGCCCGATCGTGGGAGACAAAAAATACTACCCTGATGAGTCGGTATTTCTTGACTGGTTTGCCCATCGTGATATTGAGCGCGTTATCGATCGTCTGAAACTGGCCAGACAGGCACTTCATAGTGAATCGCTGTCGTTCATCCACCCCTTTACTCAAAAAACGTTATATATTCAGGATGAGACCCATACCTGGATGAATAAAATCCAGACACTCATCCCGGACTCATTAAACAATTAAAAAGGACAACCATGCAGCAGATCGTCATCCGCTACTCGGAAGTCGGGCTGAAAGGCAAAAACCGGCACTGGTTTGAAAACCTGCTCATCAAAAATATTAAAAAACATCTGTCTGTCTTTGGCAGTTGCCAAATCAGTAAGATCCATGGGCGCATCATTCTGGAGACCGCGGGTGAAGTCTTACCGGTCTGTAACGCTCTGCAGTACATCCCGGGAATTGCCAATTTCAGTGTCGCTGTTTCAGCCAGTCACGACATGACCGATATCGCCGAAAATGCGCTGCTGCTGACCCGGAAGTTTCTTGAAAATAAAAAAGTGGAATCAGCCACATTTAAGGTGTCGGCTCGCAGAGCGGACAAAACGTTCCCCATGAACTCCATGCAATTGTCGGCTGAAATGGGGGGTCAGATACTTGATGAACTTCCCGCTCTGAGGGTGGATCTTCATCATCCGCAAATGGAGATTGGAATAGAGATCTGGCCCAAAAACAAATCCATTTTATATCTGGAAAAAATCCCCGGACAAGGCGGACTGCCTTCCGGATCAGCTGGGAAAGTCATTTCACTGATCAGCGGCGGGATCGATAGCCCCGTTTCCAGCTGGTTCATGATGAAACGCGGTTGTACTCCCATCTTTCTTCATTTTCACTCATTTCCGTTCGTAGGTGAGCAAAGCAGACAAAAGGTGATCGATCTGGTGGCGCATTTGAGCCGCTATCAACCTGAATCAACTCTAATCATTGTCCCTTTTTCAGATATCCAAAAAGCGATCAAGACAGACTGTTCCGAAAAAAACCGTACCCTTCTTTATCGGCGTATGATGTATCACATCGGCGAAAAAATTCGGAAACAGTACCACGCATTGGCTTTTGTGACAGGTGAAGCAGTGGGACAGGTCGCGTCACAAACACTGGAAAACCTGAATTGCACCGCAGCAGTGACCACAGTCCCTGTGTTGAGACCCCTCATCGGCATGGAGAAATCTGAAATAATCGCCTGGGCTAAAAAAATCGGGACGTATGACATCAGCATCCAGCCCTTTCCCGATTGCTGTACGGTCTTCCAACCCAGAAAGCCTGAAATTCACGGCCATCTTCGTGATATTGAAGCGGATGAAGCACATCTCGAGGTTGAAAAATTGATCGCAGAAACCATGGAAAAGCTTGAGATCATGAATTTTCAAACTCAGACGCAGGATAAATTCTGGTCATGAGAGATGCTCTGTCCAAGACCCGGATCGTTTGTTCAGTTGTGATCCCACTCTGAAACTGAACCTCTCCAAACAAATTTAGCAGGCAGACATTTATTGATCAAAAATAATGGAAAGAGAAGAAAGAGTCCCCGTTGTCGACGGCCCGTTTGGTATTTTCAATATTGAATTAACCAACCGGTGTCCTATGCGTTGCGTGATGTGTCCCCGAACAAAGAACATGAAACGCAGGCAGGGGTTTATGAAGTTTGAGCTGTTTTCAAGGTTGATCGACGAATTGGTTCAGACAAACGAAGATTACATCAATCATCAACCGGTCTGGCTGCACCATTTCGGAGAAAGTTTGCTACACCCCGAGTTCGGACGCTTTATCCAATACGCTGTGAAAAAGGAGGTTGTCACCTGTCTCTCTTTAAACCCGATGATGCTGACCCACACTGTTTCTCTGGCGTTGCTGAAATCAAAGCCACAAATTCTCTATATTTCCCTGGACGGACACGATGACACATCCTTTCAGAAAATCAGAGGGGTCAAAAACGCTTACGCTCAATCACTCGAAAACCTGCAGAATTTTCTGACGTTGAAGCAGAGTTCAGGGAGTGATTGCCGCATCGTTCTTTCCATGATCGATTTCAATCTCAACCGGCAGAGTATTGCACAAACACGATCTCATTGGGAATCCGCCCCCGGAGTGGATGAATTTCTGATGAAGAGCTTTTCCACCTGGGATGGCGATGCAGCAGATATCAATTGTCTGGAAGATGACAGTCAAAAAGAGTCGACCGTTAAATCCGGCCGGGTTGAGTGCAATTTCCCCTGGGAACGAATGACGGTACTCTGGGATGGTGAGGTCGTGCCCTGTTGCAATGACTATGATAAAAAACTCAGTCTGGGAAATTTCAACCACCAAACCTTGTCAGAAATCTGGAATGGTCATGAAATGACAAAGCTTAGAGAAGAGTTCATCAGCGGCCGGGTCACAAACCCCCTCTGCCATCACTGCGAAAAACTGCGGTTACCTCGAGAACAATGGGATTGGTGATATGATCTTTCACTGCATCGGCGACAGCCACGCCAATTTCTTCAGCGGAACCGACGAAATACAGCCGGAATGGCCAGCTGCGGAGATTAGAAACAGGTTGCCATTTTTCCGGTCCTATCGCATCGGACCGGTTTTGGCCTACAACCTGTGTGAATATGGCACAACCACCAGGGGACGAGAAAAACTGGAGAATCTGCTAACCCGCCTGGATCCCGGCAGCCATGTTATGTTCTGCTTCGGAGAAATCGATTGTCGGGCGCATATCATTCTGCAATCCCAAAAACAGAACCGCCCCCCTGAAGCCGTCATCCAGGAAGTTGTCACACGATACTTCTCTGTAATCCTGGAAACCCGAAAGATGGGGTTTCAACCCTTGATCTGGAATGTGATCCCCAGCGCACCCACCGAGATCAACGACCGGATCACCGTCCCTCCCCAATACCTGTTTCATGGATCCTGTGAAGAGCGCAATCGTGTAACTCGCCTTTTTAACCAAACTCTGAAAACCCTCGCCAAGTCAGCGGGAATTCAATTTCTGAGTCTGTTTGATCAGCTTTTTCTGGAAGACGGCTCCGTCAATCAATCTTATTTTTCGGACGAAATCCACCTTTCCCAAAAAGCCATGCCCCTGGTACTGGAATCCTTAAACAAGCTGTTTAAAGGCAATGGATTTTGCGATTCCCAGAAGAGATATACTTGAACGGCTTGCTGATTCAAAATAAAAAACGGGCCGTGTACGTCTATCGCGAAATTACGCTTGATGTGGCTGTTTGGATTTTAGTGAGGTAAATGATTTAAATGTATGAAGATTTTCCCAAAGTTTTTCTTCCTTTGACAGCTGGTTGAATCGTTTTACCATTTTAGACGTTTCCTTCAGAGGCACGTGAAATGGGTTACCGTTTTCATCAATTGAAGGGACGATATCCCTGGAACTCAGATATTGGTTTCCCTCCTGCTTCCACCACTCCGGCAAATTGACTTTAAACCCGAATTGCTTTTCAAAATCTTTCAGGTGGTTAAAAATATAATTTCCCGGGTAGAAAGAGAAACGCTGGTATTTCACCCTGAGATACCCTCCTTCCAATTGAGGCCTGACGAAATTCTGGAAGAACAGTTTGAACTCTGCATACGTCTCCTGTGTTTCACCGGGATGATCAAAAATCAAATAAACATCATGAAGCAACCCCAGCTGGCTACATTTCGCTGAAATGTTTAAAAATTTTTTCAGATAGGCATCCGGTTTATTTGTCTTGTTCATAATCTTGAGCATGGAACTGGAAAAAGAATCAATTCCAAAATCAATTTTAACATTCAGCTTTGCCATCAGTTCCAGGTCTTCCTCGTCAATCACATCAATACGGGTTTCGAGCCAGAAATAACAATCCAGTTTAGCCTTGGCCAAAGTGGACAAAAACGCTTTGCGCCATTTTTTGTTCAAACCGAAGCAGGCATCAAAGATGGTAATATATTGGGGCGAAATCTTAGCTGACAGTTCCTGGATAAATGTGATCGCTTCATCCACTGACAGGCTGCTCCACCGTGTTTTGTACTCCATGCAATAGTTGCAATTGAATGGGCAACCTGACCCCAGAAATATGCCCAGCGTCTTCTGGTTATCATAGTACGGATATGAGAGGAAATCGGGAGTTAATTGATAGGTTTGAATCTCTCTAAATTTTTCCGGGTGGATGGCTTTGAAGATGTTCTGTATTTCTCCTGTTACCACATGATCAAACGGGTTGTTTTGGTATTCAAAGTCCTGGGGCATAAAAGTGGGATGATATCCGCCAACTATGATTTTTATGTCGGGTTGGTTCTCCTTGATCTTTTCAGCAAAATAGATCGTAGACAGATAGTTGAGGCTCGACCAGCACGAAATGGCAACGATGTCAGCGTCTATACCACTTAGCCGTTTCAGTGCGTTTTGCTTGAATATTGACAGCTCGTCTTCACTTTCTGGTCTCGAAAACTCATTTTCGAGATCGATCACCGAAACATCAAAAAATTGCTTCAGGTATGAATAAATATAAACCATATGCGGCTTCAAGCGCAAAGTCCGGCCCCAGTTGCCGGCGTAAAATTCCCCAGGGTATAGCAGCAGAAGCTTTTCTTTTGTCCTCATATATAGTGTTTCTTTTTTTCAGCAACTGATATTGAATTTTGTTTGATAAGGGAACAGAACCATGGAGGATCAAGCGCTTTCATAGGAAAAACTAGGCTGGGCTTGAATCAGGGCCTTTGTATATTCTGAAGCGGGGTTGTCAACAATAGATTCGCAATCTCCAGTTTCAACTACTATCCCCTCATTAAGGACGGCAATACGGTCGCAAAGTAACCGGGCAGCCGCAATATTGTGAGTAATAAACAAAAAAGTGATGCCCGCATATTTTTTAAGATGGGCCAGTATGCTGTATATTTGTATGGAAACTGTGGCATCAAGCATTGATGTGGGCTCATCTGCTACAATAAATTCAGGTTTCAGGACCATTGCCCTTGCAATAGCGACCCGTTGTCTTTGTCCTCCGCTAAGTTGATGGGGATATCGATCCAGAAAATCTGTTGCGGGTGACAGTCCAAAATCTTCCAATAATTCTTGAACCCTGGACAGTTGCTCCTTTTTATCTCCGATGTTATGTATGACAAGGGGTTCGGCTATCGTATCGAAAACCGAGAAATAGGGATTAAGGCTTTGATAAGGATCCTGGCAGATCATCTGCATTTTTTGGCGAAACTGTTTCAATGACTTGCCTCTGAGGCTATTTATTTCAGTTTCCGCAAAAATAATCGAGCCCGAATCCGGCTTTTCAAGGTTCAGTACCAAACGGCCAATCGTACTCTTTCCGCTTCCGCTTTTTCCGACCAGTCCAAAAATTTCACCCTTGTTGATTTTTAGAGAAACCTTATCCAAGGCTGTCATTTTTTTTTCAGTTTTTCTAAACAGGGATCTGCCGGTCTGATAGTATTTACTGACATCATTAATTTCCAGAATCGTATCATCGCGACCGGTTTTCATCTTAGGTTTTCTCCAGTTTCATGAACAAGGTGAGCAACGAACTTTATGGGTTTTCGTTATTTCCTGCCAAAATGGTTCGGTCAATTTACACTTCTCATCAGCCGTGGCACATGTATGGTAGTAACCATTTCCGGAATGAGAGTCAGTTGAGGAAGACACTGAATTATGCCTTTTAAATTCTGGCAGTTCGATCGTTTTTCCAAATACCAGGTAAGATGACATCAGCATTTGCGTATATGGATGAACGGGTTTTTTCAGAATCTCTTCCTTTGTGCCATATTCAAGAATTTCTCCCTTAAACATGACCGCCAGATTGTGACATATTTCAGAAACGACGCCAATATCATGTGATATTAGAATAACGGTCACGTTTCGTTCTTGCTGAATCTTTCGCAATTGAATGAGGATTTGTTTCTGAACGACCATATCAAGGGCTGTGGTAGGTTCATCCGCAATAACCAGGCTTGGCTCACAGGCCATTGACATGGCAATAATCGCCCTTTGTTTCATCCCGCCACTATATTGATGAGGAAAATCATTTAACCTTTCAGGTGATAGTCCCACTTCCATGAAAAGTCGTTTGACATCGGTGATCGCATCGTTTTTGGAAATATTGTGGTCATGTATCTGGATCGCCTCAACTATCTGATCGCCGACTCGTTGAACCGGATTAAGGGAGTTCATCGCGGCTTGAAAAATCATAGAGATATCAGCTCCTCTGATATCACACAATTTCTCCTCCGAAAAAGTGACGAGATCGTTTCCTTTAAATATAATGGATCCGCTCTCTATTTTTGCATTTTCTGGAAGTAACTGCAGAATTCCCATACCAATGGTGGTTTTCCCACATCCGGACTCTCCAATGATGCCCAGTGATTTCCCTTTCTCAATGGAAAAAGAAACATTCCTGACCGCTGGAAAAATGCCCGCATCCGTTTGATAGGAGATGTTTAAGTCTTTCACTTCAAGTAGTGTCATTTAGTCTACTTTCCCCTCCTTTCTTAATCTGGGATCCAGGATCTCTTCCATGGCTCTGCCAATCATGTAAAAAGAGAGTGTGATCAGGGAAATGCAGACTCCCGGCGGAATAAGCCAGTAAGGGGCTTGAAACATATGACCGGTTTTCCAGACCCATTGCAGCATCATACCCCAACTTACTGTGCTGGGATCTCCAAATCCAAGGAACGCCAGAACAGCCTCAATGATAATAGCAGAGGTAACCCGAAACGTCATGAAGAGTAGCGCCATAGGAAGCACGTTCGGAGCAATATGCCTGAAAATAATTCTGAAATGGGAAGCACCTGCAATTTTAGCGAGATCGATAAATGGTCTTTCCTTGAGGGAAAGTGTCTGTGACCGGATAACCCTGGCGACTCCCGGCCAACGAAACAGCGCGATCAAGAGGACGATTGCCCAGATATTCAATTGCCCCAACAATGAGGAAAGAAGCAACACCACCAATAAGGTCGGCATAACCATTATCATATCGGCCAACCGCATCAGTACAGAATCCAGAATTTTTCCACCATAGCCGGCCAGCATGCCGATGATGGTACCAAAGACGATACTGATGAAAGCCGACGTAATTCCGACAATAAACGCAATTCGTGCGCCTGTTAACAACTGGCTGAATAGATCTCGCCCCATATAATCAGTCCCCAGCCAGTGTTTCCAGCTTGGAGGTGAGGAATTGGCGATCAGCGGGTCAACGCCGGTCATTGGATGATACATGGTGTCAATTTGAGGCGGGAGAAAACTACCGACAGCCATCAGCCCAAAAATAATCAGAAGAATCACGCCGGTTTTTCCGATCGGATTTCGAATAAACAGCGCCCAATTTCGGCTTAAACCTTCCATTTGATACGCATTCTGTGAGTTTTCCGGGGCCATATGATTACCAACGCCTGTTTTTTGCTTTAGTATTTAATTCTCGGATCTAGATAGGCATAGAGAATATCTATGATTAGATTTGCAACAAGAACGACAATCGAAATAAAAAGAAAGGATCCCAATGCCAATGGATAGTCATTGTTGCTGACGGCAAAAATAAGTTCCCTGCCCAATCCGGGCCAGGAAAAAACAATTTCAGTCAGGGCTCCCCCATTTACAGAAAAAGCCAGGCTCAGGCCAACACTTGTCACAACTGGAAGTGAGGCGTTTGGAGCTGCATGGCGGTTTCTGATTTCTATGGCGCTCAACCCTTTGGCCTTGGCTGTGAGGATATAGTCTTCCTGCAGGGTTTCCAGCATACCGCTTCGCATGATCAGAAGATATGAACCAAAATGGATAATGCAGAGAGTAAACAGCGGCAAAAACATGTGGTGCAAGACGTCCAGAAATCTTGCGAAGATACCCGTTTCCGGATTGATCCAAATTTCTGGAGTGAGCATCCCGTTCAAAGGAAACCAACCCAATTTATAGCCAAAAATCCAGATAATGATCAGAGCCGCCCAGGGCAGGAAGAGGGTATGAAGGACCAGTGCGCCGATCGTCATCCAGACATCCAGTTTTTTCCCTTTATTCCAGGCCGCAATTTTTCCGAAATAAATACCGATTATGCAGGAGATGATGATCGACGTCGTAAATAGCAGGATTGTATTGGGAAGGCGTTGTCCAATGATTTGGGCAACCGGTTCTCCATAGTGAAAGGAATTTCCCAGAGTTCCGGTAAAAAAATTCTTCACGTAGAAAAGGTATTGAGACCACAACGGCCTGTCCAGGCCGAGTTGATTGATCAGGTGTTCGGCCTCTTCAGTGGTCATCGAGGGGTCAACCATTCTGGAAACCGGATCGCCCGGGGCAAGACGGAACAGCAGGAATAGAATGGTTAAAATGACAAAAAAGATAAAAAATATCTCGGTAGACCTTCTAATAATCAAACGTCTCAGGTTCATAGTACCTAGATTTGTTTTGGTTTTACCATGCAGATTGACCAGAGATTTCCAATCCCACCTACCATTTTTATCCAGCCCGATACATTGTTCATATTGATCGCTTCAATGCGCATGGGATTGTACAAAGGAATGTACGGGACATCGGTCATCACCATCTCCTGCATTCTCCTGATCAGCTTCTGGCGTTCGCCTATGTTCACAGCAGCAACTGAGGCATCTGCCGCAACGTCAAAATCAGGGTTATGATAACCGCTCATATTCCAACCCCGTTTCTTGTTATTCTTTGAATGAAAGAAGCTTCGCAAATAATCTGGATCTAAAGACAGTTTACCGTATCCTAAGATAAATGTGTCAAATTCCCGACGCTGTTTGACTTGACTTAAGAGAGCTCCGAAAGACATCGGTCGTGAATGGGCTGGCAATCCAAGATCTTTCAACCATTCCTGGATGATTGTACCACTGGCCGCTCTATGTGGATCGTAGTCGGCAGGGGGTGTCAGGATCGTAAAATCCTGCATGGGTTCACCATTAGGAAGGCGTATTAGCGATGGCATCGTTGTTTCACCCTGCTCATTAATGGGCGGAGATTTCCAAGTATATCCGTTTTCAGTGAGTATGGCATACGCTTTTTTAATGCGTTGCTGCTTGGTCAACCCGTGACCGTATGCAGGAAGCTGCGGGTTGTGCCAGAATTTGTTTCCCTTGGGCACAATCGATGTCATGTCACTGGCATACCCCTGAAGGATTCGTGAAATAATAAACTCTTTATCGATTAAAATAGACACTGCTTTTCTGAGCGCGGCATCCGAAAAAGGAGAATGTCTGACATTAAATCCCATAAAATAGAGAGCGCTTTTTTTACTAACAAAAACCTGTATATGCTTACTTTCTTTTAATCCATTAATATGACCGGGTGGAATATCAGACCAGTGATAATCAAGACTTCCCTTTTTTAAGGCCAGGATGGCGACATCTGCCGAACTATAGATTTTAAAGATAATTTTTTCAACAAAGGGTCCCAGAATGTGACCTGCAATTTTTTTGTTTTCACCAAAAAAGAATCGGTTTTTTTCAAAATAGAGATAGGCTCCCTCTCTTCTTTGTTTCAGAACAAAGGGTCCGCAACCCAGCGGGAATTTGATTTTATGATTTAGAAGTGCAGTTAATGGTTTTTCATGCGTGAGGGATTTTTTGGCCACATCAGCCCATTCTGAGCGTGATACGATTGGAACAGAGAGTGATTTTGTCACAAAAATAGCTACGGGCTTTTGAAGATAGAACCGAATGGTTTGTGAATCAAGCGCCTCAACTTTTTTTACAAATTTCCACTTGGAGTAAAGCCTGGGTATTTTAAATTTTTTGATAAGATTAATGGTGAACAATACATCATCAGAAGTCAGATCTGACCCATCTGACCATTTCGCCGGTCTTAGTTTTACAATGTAGGACACCGTTTCGGGTTCAAAGAGCGGCATCGACTCAGCCAGCCATGGTATCAGTTGAAGACTGACTGGATCTCGAACATACAGATTTTGATACATCAGGGAGAGGACTTTGCGGGAATTTGCGTCGCTGGCTAACCAGATATTGAGGGTTCTTGGTTCTTCAGCGATTCCAATCTTCAGGATTGTCCCATCCTTTTTCTCAGTGCATGAAAACAGAAAACTCGAGAAAATGAGAGTTAAGAGTATAACAATTCCCTTTTTTCGGACTTTTAAAGAGGATATTTGCATTTTAATTATCATGACCTGTTTTCAGATACTTTCTTCTCAACAAAGTCGATCACAGGGACCTCCAGTTTTTTATTGTCCAACTGATTGATTCTGGGGATACCGCCGGGACTGACACAGTTTATTTCAATCAGTCTTTCTCCTATTATATCCAGCCCGACAAATTGCAGTCCATCTTTAACCAACCGGCGTCCAACGATATCACAAATCTCTTTTTCCTTTTCAGTGATGGTATGCTTAAATGCCAGGCCTCCGGCATGAATATTCGTTCTGAATCCCTCTTCAGGTGATTTTCTGCTCATTGCGCCTAAGATCTCGCCGTTCAACATGAGTATTCTGACATCCCCTTTTTCTTTTACTTCTTTAAGATATTCCTGAACCATGATCGCATCTCTCTCAGGATAGGGCTTAAATGCTTTGACGTAAAAGTTTATCAGAGAATTGAGATTTTCCGGATCTCTGGAACTAACCTTAATAACACCCTCTCCGCCAAAACGACCCAGAGGTTTGATGATCATATCGCCACCAAACGTATCAATGATTTTTCTCAGCCGTTTCGGGTCCCTGGAAATATGAGTTTCCGGTATAAGTTCCGTGAAGTTCAATGTATAGAGCTTACTGTTACCGAGTATGAGGCTACCCGGATCATTGATCACGGTAAGTTTATCGCTAATGGGGGCAAGAAGTTCTATGACTTCATAATTCAAGGGGGGATCTTTTCTCAAAAACAGGGCATCTATTTCAGTAATAACCTCAAAATTACGATCCTCTTTTTTAATACACTTAATCGCTCTCTGCCAGTATTCTTCTATAGGAAGGTCACGGGGAACTTCAATATTCTCCATCCTGGCAACGACCTTTTGTTCCCTGACGTATAAATCATGGGGTTCTAAGAAAAATACGGTGTGTCCTCTCTGATTACACTCATACATCAAATAACTGGTGGTTTCAAATTCCGGATCGATGGTTTCCAAGTGGTCCATCAAAAAGGCTATTTTCATTCTGTACCCTGTTTAGGTGTTATTTGAAGCCTGCTGGAACTCAATTTCCCACCATCCCCACGAGACCTGATAAATACGGGATAATCTAAAATGGGACCATTATTTAAAACTGAGATCACACGTGGGAAGGAACTTTTCAACGATAGATATCTATTAACGAAACGCCATGATGAAAGCAAGTCCGAAAATCCTTTTCAGTTGAAACAGGTTATTTCAAACCAGTCTTGCCAAATAACCGAAATTCCGCGAATCAGTAGCAAAATAATCACGTAAAGGCATAACATATTATACAAATAGCGCTAATGATGTTGATGATGTTAAATCTTCTCTCACGAAAGAACAAGCATTAGAATATATCAAAAGGTCCAACAAGGAAAGTCACTATATCTTCAAAACCCGGAGACTGGGCACACAGGCAGGAATGACTCTGTTAATCGTTTTCATGCATGACCAGGGATTATATCAAAAATAACGAGAAATACCCGATCAGGAACCGCTTCTAAAAGCTAATCATCTGTCGGGTTATGTCAAGCTCAAATTCGAGCTTCACGATCCTTTTCGATTGCAGCAATAAGAATATTTATGTTATTTTCCAGTTAGATAGGTGTGTTGCTCATGGCGAACAATAAAACAACGGGTTACCCAGGAAATCAAAGGCAACTGAGATGATTTTCAGTTCAAACAAGTCCAGGAAAAACAGTGTTAGAAGAATTATTATTCTCGGTGTGTTCTGGCGCATTCTTGTTATTGAAATCATTCTACTGGTTGGAACACTTTTATATGAAGGGTTGACCGCAAATATAACCTATATTGAATTGCTTTGGTACGCTTTAAGAATTCTATCCCTCGTCGCAATTATCATCCTGTTTATGATGATTACATTGAGAAGTTTTTTAACCAAAAAAATTATTTCCCCGTTAGAAGCAATTGTAAAGGCGAATCAACGTCAACTTGAAGATGCAACAGCTTCCCAGCATATTGATTTGCTGGATCTTCCGCCCAAAGAGATCAGTGATATCATATCAACCCGCAACCATATGCTGGACACTATTCTCAAAATTTCCGAGGAAAGATTAAGGTATCAAAACTTGATTCGGCAGACTTTTGGACGCTACCTGTCAAAAAAAGTGGTGGATGAGATCTTGACAACACCCAACGGATCAAAAATCGGCGGCCGCAAGGAAAATGTGACAGTAATGCTATCTGATATTAGAGGATTCACAACCTTATCCGAGAACACAGATCCTGAAAAATTGGTTCAATTACTTAATCGTTACCTGGAAACGATGTCCCAAGTAATTGTGAAATTTGACGGAATGATTGATGAGTTCATTGGTGACGCGATCCTGACTGTTTTTGGGGTTCCTGAAAAACGTGAAGACCATGCACAAAGTGCGGTAGCCTGTGCCCTTACCATGCAGAATCGATTGGAAACGTTGAACGAGGAGTTTATCAAAGACGGATACCCCACTTTTGAGATGGGAATCGGAATCAATACTGGACTGGCTCTTGTTGGAAATATCGGATCGGAAATCAGGACAAAATATGGTATCGTAGGCCCTACTATCAATATCACTTCAAGGATTGAATCGAATACGATTGGAGGAGATGTTTTAATCGGAGAAACCACTTTCGAGCAAACAAAAGAACTGATTACAGTGGCACCACCCCAAACGGTTATGATGAAAGGTATGAAAAGCCCACTTGTCTTTTATTCAGTTACTGCCATGGGACCACCATACAACATTGGCATAAAGAATCGGTTGGAATCAGGGGAGGGTATTAAAATTAGTTTACCCTTCAATTATTGGAAAATGGAAGGCAAAAAAGTTGTCGGCGATGTCATGCAGGGAGAGACCATCAGCATGAGTGATCATCTTATAACAGCCTCCCTTGATACACCGCTTGATCCTTTGACCGATATTAAACTTATTTTTAATTTTTGTACCACCGCTCACTGTTTTTCTGATATCTATTTAAAAGTCAAATCACTGAATGACCAGCAAGGAAAAGTGATCAACCACCTCGGAATCACTTATATTGATCAAAAAGACACCTTGATACTCAAACAATGGATGGCTGATAAATCATCATAATCTTTGATCAAATTGTTTTAGGATCAATTTGCGCAGGTATTAATTTATTCAGCAGTTTATAGTTCTTATTTGACTTAGGGTTGGCTCAAAAATTACTTGGCATTTTGTCTGCAAAATGTCCAGTCTTT
>JABGPJ010000014.1 GCA_018645005.1 Deltaproteobacteria bacterium
CGTATAAATCCCATATCTGCATAGCTGCTTTCAAGCTCATAGAGTTTTTTATTGATCTCCAGCCTCTGAACTTCGGTTTGACAATATACATAATTACCATCTGACATAAAGAAACAGATCATATCCGGTTTGATAACCTCAAAACTATTGTCTTTTTTACCCGTCAGCAACTCCAATTTATGGTTTTTTGTTGCAGACACCTGAAAGCTATCCATAAAATCAATCAGATCATTAAGCTCGAAGTAATTGAACAGTACAGACACGCCGGATTCAGGAGTAGAGTGTCCTCTTTCCACAAAGCTAATTGTGGCAGATTTATCAAGACTGATCTGTCTCGATTTGAATATCTCGATTAAAACTTTTTCGTTCCTGCTGGAACAAACCAGATTAACCTTCATAGATTACCTTTTTTTGTCGCTGTCTCGAACTGTCTGACCAGCGAAGCAAACGCGACTAGAGCTGCTAATTATTGCATTTTAAACTGATAAAAAATACAATATTTTCATACACACCAATTCACTTTTCAATATAAAAAAAATGCCGGTCCACATCCCGGCCCCAAAAAGATTGTTCCGCAGTAATAATGAAGTGCTCAGTTTTCATGTTACTAGCGGGTTGTGTATGGTTGGACAAATATCATATAGGATAGACTTCGTCGAGAGTGGAATCTAAGACAAATACAAAAGGATATTTATCGGCGTCACATGAAAATGGAGCAGTATTTGATCCGCCCAAATCAAGTGATAGTAAATTGCTTTTTTTGCTATCACACAAAACTCACCCCTTTTTCCATGTTGGTGAATATCTGGCGTGGGTTACATCGAAATCAAGGTTGTGTGAAATGCAATTGGGGGGATTTTTCAGATAACTTCTGTATTTCAGGTTTTTCCCCGGATTCGAAACGCAATTGTCCAGTCTTCGTAACCACACTCATGACACGGGAAGATTATCCCATAATATCCGGTTGAGATGTACTGAGCAATGGCTTCTCTGCCCTTTGTATCTTCCCTCTTGATACGGACACCGTTATCAATACTGAAACCACTATGTCGCCACGCCATGAGTTTCCGGATTAATTCGTCTGTGATCTTTCCCTCCTTCTTTATGGGAGAATCCAAAATCAATTTCTATCGACGACCTAATCAATAATCGCTTCGGAATTCAAATCAAAATGCTCATCCTGTGAATTGCGCTTTCCAACACGGAAAGATGGGATGAATTTTGCTTGATAGCGAAAATGGGATTTCCTATCATTACTTCTGCAAAGCCTAATATTCATTAAAATAGAAAGTGCATACTATTTTAGCTATACAATCAATTAGCAACTTGACAACAACTAGACGACCGGTCTATTATTTGCTGCAGTATTCAAAATTTTGAAAAACACAACCTGGAATTCGAGATATGGAGAATCAGTCGAGTTCCGGGTATCAATGAACATTGTAAACAGGAGTAGTCATGTCCCAATTACTAGATATCCTTGGCTGCAAGTACCCCATTATTCAGGGACCGATCGGCGCGTTGAACAATCCCAAGATGGTGGCGGCTGTATCAGAGGCGGGTGCATTCGGTATGCTGGCCTTGGGGTACATTACAGATACTGAGGTGGTAAAAAAGATGGTATCTGAAGTTAAGGAGCTGACAGACAAACCCTTTGGCGCGAACCTGATGATAGCCATGAATCCCAGCAATGAAGCTATTCTGGAAACCCTGGCTGAATTTGGGGTTGGGGTTGTTACCACCTCAGCGGGTTCACCCAAAAAGATCTATCCTAAAATCAAGGAACTGGGGATGAAAGGGCTCCAGGTTACTTTATCTTCAGTATTGGCGGCAAAGGCCGCGGAAGCTGGTGTTGACGGGGTTGTTGTGTCAGGTGCGGAGTCAGGTGGGTTGAGATCAACCGGACCTGAGTCAACAAATTTTATATTGGTTCCCCTGACTTGCGATTGTGTCGAGGTTCCGGTTGTAGCAGCCGGGGGTATTGCAGACCACCGGGGATATCAAGCAGCGATGGCGCTGGGTGCTCAGGGGGTTCAGCTGGGGACTGTAATGCTAACTGCTGAAGAGAGCACGGCGTGTCAGGCCTGGAAGGATGCCATTCTCACTGCGGGTGATGCCGGTACGACTTTGCTTCCAATGGGGAATATGGGTATGCGGACGATTATAAATCCAAAGCTGAACAAACTCATAGCAGAAGGGGCTGACCTTTCTCAGGAATATAACCTGATGAATGCGACCCAAGCTTGGACTGATGGTGATTTTGATCTATACCCGGCCGGGGCGGGACAAATCAGCGCCTTGATTAAAGAGGTTAGACCGATCAGGGATATCATCGAAGAGATGGTGGGCTAAAGCAGGTATCGAATGTACAAAGCGCTGCCCGATGGATGCCCTGCAACTGAAGGTTTCAACCCGGGCGAAAAACAAGTTCCGGAAAGCAGAGTCAATCGACCCCTCCTGAAAACACAATGGAATGGACGATGCGGTATATGGCCGACGTACAAACCGGTGTTCCAAAACTACGCAAAACAGATTCCTGATCGGCCAGCTTTCAGGTGCTGCCGGGAGAGGGAGGATGCAGTGATACCCGCCAAAGGGTGTGACACTTCTTCAAGATCCCTTATCCAACTGAATTAGTTGGTCTGGGATTGAAATACTCATGTTGCGCCACAGTTGTCACCGTAGAGGAGTTGGCCTATGCTTCAAACAGTATTGCAGCTGTTTACGATGTCCATTGCATCCTGGCCGGACATGCTTTGGAATATGGTTCCGATTATATCAAGCAGAACTATTTAAAGCCGATGACAACAGCGGAGAGAATCGGCTGTTTTGCCACGACCGAACCTAAGGCCAGTTCCGATCTGTCCGCCCGTTCGGTCCAAACAAAAGCGGTTCAGGAAGGGACCAAGGGTCCGAGTTTCCTGAACCTGAAACTGCCGGAGCGAAATACTATGCGACGGAACTGGCCGGAAACATGGCTCGCGATGCGGTGCAAATATTTGGTGGCTATGGTTACATGCGGGGACTCAGTGGCGCCTGCCATCTTTCAGCAACCACTTTAAAGAGAAGTGTCATGGATAATCTACTGAAAAAAAGAG
>JABGPJ010000112.1 GCA_018645005.1 Deltaproteobacteria bacterium
AGATAAGTATATGCATCTAATCAGTATAATAAATACAATTACACCGTGCGATCCCTAGTTGTTCCCGCTTTCGAGACTGCTGCAAAAATGAAAAAGCCAAGACAAACAATCGTGCTGAATAGAAGCATTTCTTTTGATCCTAGTGTATAATAACTAAACACTTAAACGTGGGAGGTTTTATGGCAACAAGCACTACTGTTGAACAAAAAAGGGGGGACGTCTGCCCTCATCAAATCGCATTCATTCTGGACAACTGGTTACGGCGTCTGATTCAGAGTCCTCGTAAAATTGTTGGAGAATACCTTAACGAAGGGGATACCGTTCTGGATGTTGGATGCGGGCCCGGTTATTTCACTATTGATATGGCAAAAATCGTGGGCAACAACGGCAAGGTCATTGCCGCCGATCTGCAGACCCAGATGCTGGAAAAGGTTCGGAAGAAAGCAACGAAGCATAACGTCTTGGAGCGACTGTCATTTCACCGCTGTGAACTGGGTAGTATTGGGCTTTCTGCCAGTATTGATTTCATACTTGCCTTCTATATGATTCACGAGACAGGTAATCCCAAAGGGTTCCTGATGGAGATGAAGCAGATGTTGAAACCGGAAGGTAAGATCCTGATAGTGGAACCTAAAATGCACGTTAGCGCGGCGACATTCGAAGAATTGATTCGGGATGCTGAAAATGAAGGATTGAAAGTTCTTGACCATCCGAACGGAAAAGGAGGCAGAAGCGTGTTGCTAACGGTCTGACTTTTCGGGGATATCGGCCCCTTCTACGTTTGGAGAGACGATCCCCTGATCTGCCCAAGTGTTTCACGTTAATGTAAAATGAAACACGTTGCCCGGAATGTATGGGGCGTATAAAGATCATCGCGTTCATTACGGAGGGGCCGATTATTCAAAAGATTCTCAAACATCTGGGCTTATGGGAAGAAGAGACATCCCGCACAAAAGCCGGACGCCCAGGAGTTTGTGTGGATTTCCATAGAAGATGCTTTTCCAACGTGTTTCCTTTACACCAATGGGAAACGCTTGGGTGGGAATATCCCGATCAACCGGATGTTGCGGGTATTTTTCAACGCCCTCTAATGATGCCTCATACATTAAGGGATATACGGTGCTGCGGTCTGCCCCAATTGAGTTTTCAGAATCTTTTGGGACTCATCAATAAATTCACACAGTAAATACCTGGTTTCCCGCGGATCGATAATATCGGTTCCTGCAGCTTCAGCGGTCTTAAAAGGAGAATCCAGGGTTTTTAGCATTTCTTCAACCTCTTTCAGTTTTTCCTCAGGATTTTCAGCAGATTCAATTATCCTGCGGTAGGCCGCTGCCGCTCCACCCGCCACGTGCATAGATCCCCACCTCCCCGAGGGCCATGCATAGCGTCGGTACATCCCGGTAGGACGATGCTGGCATTGACCGCCAACACCATAAACTTGCCTCATGATGAAAGAAATCCAGGGAATTTTGCTTCTGCAGACCGCTGTCACCAACCTTGCTCCGGCCCGTTCGATGCCTTGTAGCTCCGATTCAAGGCCCACCATAAATCCCGGTTCATCCACAAAGGAAACGAGCGGCAAATGGAAGGTTTCGCAGAGCTGTAAAAGGCGTATCACCTTATTCCCGGCTGCTACATCCGTCGAACCGCCCAAGTGTTTTATATTGTTAATCATAACACCAACCGGATAGCCGTTTACCCGAGCCAGTCCGGTTATCCTGCCACGACCGTATAATGGGGAGATCTCGAAGAAGGACCCCAGATCCAGCGCACCTTTTAAGACTGAATAAGGGTCGTACGGTTGCTGCCTTGATCGCGGAATCACGGAAAGCAGTTCTTCATCGCATCGTTCGGGGTCATCCTTCGATTCAATATGAGGTGGCATCTCCCAGACGTTGTCAGGCAGATAACTCAAAAACTGCTTGATCATCTGCAATGCTTCTGCTTCGGTTTCTGCCAGATTGTCCACCACACCGCTTTTATACGCATGAACCTGTTCACCACCCAGCTCCTCCTTAGAGATTTCTTGCCCCAAGGCTGCTTTGACAACTGGAGGCCCACCCGGAAATAGCTGGCTGATTCCTTTTACCATCACATTAAAATGGGCAAAGCATGCCTCAACCGCAGGCAGGCCCGCCACCGATCCCAAAACGGCAGAAACCACAGGAACCATGGTCAACAACTCAATATCAACAGTGCTCCAGATATTGCCGTCCGGCAAATAGGTCCTGCCGAGATCAGCGAACGATTTGACACTTCCACCTACCGCATCCAGTAATCTTATATAAGGAATTCGCCATTCCCGCGCCCGTTCATTGGGACGAGGTTCGCTGCCCAGGCCCATCATCAGGGCCGCTTGGCTTTCTCGAACAGTAAAATCCCCTCCACTGACAATCACCTTCCTCCCGTTCACTTTGCACATTCCGTGAACCGACGCTTTTGGTGTAAAACTATCAAGCTTATTCTCTTTATATACAGCGCTGCCGGTGAGCGCGTTAAATTCCTGAAATGAACCCGGATCGGCCAACAGCGCAAAACGCTCTCGTACGGTCAGCTTACCTCGTGTCCGTTGCTTCTCAATGCCCACCGGGCCCCCCATACCCTCTGCCAGTTTTTTGCGGTATCTAATTTCATCAACTTCAGCTTGCCATGTCATATCGCGTCTCCCTTTCGTTTTAAAACTAAAATCACACCAAATTCTGTACGCATTAATTTTGCCCTTCCTGCAAAGGCCCTGAAGCAGGACTGTATCTCAGCTAACCTTCAGTGGACCTCATTTCCTAAAATGTGTCCTTCGCCAGACCGTTTTCCGGTACTTCAAGTTTTTTTGAGTTACAGGGATATTGAAGAATTATTCAAGGAAAGATGAATCGAGCTTGACCACTCAACAATTCCGTACACTAAACAGGCGTTGAGATTCGGCCAGCTAAATGTCTCAAAATCTTCGTGCCCTCAAGAGGTTGACAAAGGAGATACTTGATTATAAATCATTCCCCTTGTAATCCTCTGACTGGAAGAAAAATAGTTCGAATGGACAAAATAGAGCAGATGGAGATTGAAGATAAAGTCATGCAAACTACAGTCGTAGTGTCTGGCTGCTTTTTCAAAAGAAGACGTCGTCATGATGACAATCATCCAAGCCAGCGCTTTCTGCGCTTGTAATGTTTTACGTCGCGGTAACTTTTTTTATTTCCCACACCCGTCAGCCCCAGGTAAAACTCCTTCACATCCTCATTTTCGCTGACTTTATCGGCTGGACCATCCAGCACCACGCGACCGTTTTCGATGACATAAGCGTAAGATGAGATACCCAATGCCGCTTGAGCGTTCTGTTCAACCAACAGGATCCCATTTTTTTCTTCCTGGTTGATGCGATCAATCATGCTGAAGATCTCTTTGACCACAAGTGGCGCCAATCCCAATGAAGGTTCATCCAGCATCAGAATTTTTGGACGGGCCATCAGAGAGCGCCCGATCACCAACGTTTGTTGCTCACCCCCTGAAAGATATCCACTGACTTTATGACTCAGATCCGCCAACCGCGGGAAATAATCATATATCTGCGAAAGACGCCGTTTGATATCCGAGCGGCTTTTGTTGAGGTAAGCCCCCATGCGCAGATTATCTTCCGTGGTCAAATGAGGATACAGCCGTCGCCCCTCAATGACCTGGCGAATACCCAGATTGGCAATCTCTTCCGGATATTTTTTATCGATGCGTTCTTCATTAAAGCTGATCTGACCGCGGGTTACCTCCCCCAGCTCGGTGCTGAGTAAGCCTGAGATCGCTTTGAGCGTGGTACTTTTGCCCGCCCCGTTGGCTCCCAGCAAAGCAACGATACTGCCTTGGTCGACCTCAAGGGACACCCCTCTCAGAACTAGAATAACCTTATTATAAATAACCTCAACATTATTTAAAGTGAGCATTTTATGTCCATATATGGTTCAAGGTACCGGGAAAATTCCGCGAAACCCTCCCGGCGTTGAGACAGATTATTTGGGAACATCCTTGCCGCCCGGTAGCAGATCCGGGGCATCCGCATAACCCTTCGAGACAACCTTCCCATTTTCCACAGCTTGAATCTCGACTGAGTTCATGGCCACCCGTCCGGTTTTGGAAAACGAAACGGGAGGACTGGTTCCCCAGGCGTCAAAATTCTTCATACTGATCAATGCGTTATAAACTGCTTGCCCATCAACCTTATCCGGACCCACTTTTTCAGCCGCTATACGCACAGCCTCAATAGCGATAGCGAATTTTGACCAGCAATTACCATATCCCCACTTGTTCGTTGTGCGCTTTTTCTTATCATACATTTTCTGAACCATCGGGCTTTTCTCTGGCCATTGTTCTACGAGGGTCACAATTGAGGCAATGTGAACTCCGTTTGCCAGAGGTCCGACATATTTGACGAGTTCATCCAGATTGGTGGCATAGCTCATCCCGATGCTTACCGTGCCAGTCATACCAATTTTTTCCATATCTTTGAGCACGACAGACAGCGCGGAGGGATACATGCCCCCGAAGGTAAAATTGGCACCCGATCTTTTCAGGCGCATGGCCTGAGCAATTGTATTAGAGGGTACATTAGGAATGAACTCTCGGGCTACAATTTCAATCCCTTTAGATTTAAGATAGAGATCCGCTTCTTTGGTCATGGGTGAGCGACCGAATGGATTGTCCCAGGTCAACCAAGCGAATTTCGGTTTTCCGGGTCCTTTCCAGATATATTTGAGGTAGTAGTCCACCCAGGCACCAAATTGATTGACATATGGCGGTGGTTGCACAAAGGTCCATGATGGTGGCTTGATCATTGCCAGGCTCATGCCGCCTTCCACATCCGGAATTTTTGCTTTGGCGTGCATTTTCACCAGGGCTGTGCCAATACCTGTGGATTCACCAATGATCACAACAGGCGCCGGATTCCCGGCGGCCATTTTCTTAAACCCGGCCAGAGATTTTGATGGATCAGTCCCACCATCCACCCAAACCAGTTTTAATTTTGCTCCTTTGACATAGTTCACACTATTGGCCCATTCGATCGCATCTTCCTGAGCGGGAGCGAATGGGGCCTGGGTTGCTCCGTAAGCACCGGTAAAATGTGGCAGATGACCAATCGCAATCACCGGCTCACCGGCGTATCCTGTCTGACCGAGGCACAAAAGTATGGCAAACCATAACACCAGAACAGTCACAACACTCGTAATTTTTCCTTTTTTTTCCATTTTTTTCTCCTTTCTTTGCCAAAGGTTAAATTTAGATCATGTTAATACGGAAAAGGCCAAAGTCTAAATGAGGTTAGGGTTAACTGCCACCTGTGAATAGCCCCACGCGGTTCGAGCACCAGGAATAGAATAATCACCAAGCCGAACAACATTTGGGTAAAACCGGCCACACCGGATACTGAGAGGAATGGCAACGCTTCACTGATCATAGGTGCCGCAAATAGTACGATCTGGGCAATCAACCGATAAAAAACCACTCCGAATATGGCACCACTAATGCTTCCCAATCCTCCGACAATTAAAAAACCGAGATACCAGATAGAGTCGATTAAAGGGAATTGTTCTACGGTTATCATGCCTAAGTAATGGGCGTAAAGGGATCCAGCCGCCCCGGCATACATAGCGCAGATAATAAAGGCTATTGATTTCAGACGAAAGATGTTCAAGCCCATAAATTCTGCGGCAATATCATTATCCCGTACCGCAACAAAACCACGGCCGAACTTGGATCGAACCAGGTTAAAAGCCAAGACAGTCCCTATTACAGCCAGAATCATGATCAGGTAGTACATCTTTTTTTCTGTATTGAAACTGATACCGAACAATTCGGGAAATTCGCAGGGCAGGCCCCAAACGCCTTTAGTCAGATCACCGCCATGCAAAATGGCCCAGACAATGATATAATGAAAGGCAAGTGTGGAAATAGCGATATAAAACCCCTTTATTCTCAAAGTAGGTAATCCAATAACCATCCCCATCAGACCACTGACCAAAATGGCACTGGGAAATGTTGCCCAGAATGGCCACCCAAGATGCTGGGAGAGGATAGAACTGGTATAAGCGCCCACAGCGATAAAGGCAACGTGGCCAATACTGATCTGCCCGCAGTAACCGGTCAGTATATTCAGCCCCATCATGGCAATCACAGAGATGCCAATCAGGTTCATAACCCCTAAAGCGTAATTGTCTGCAATCAGGGGCGTAATAACAAAAAGAAATAAAAACAGAAGAATAAGCAATCCTCCCCGATAGGGGGTGCGGATAACAGACATATCCTGCGCATAGGTTTCATCGAAGGTACCGCAAGGTTTCTTCAGCATAGTGTTATACCCTTTCTATCCTTTTATATCCAAAAAGACCGTATGGTTTGATTAGTAAAACAGCAAGTAAGATAATAAACGGGAATACATCTTCCACACCACCCCCTACCAATGGATCAAGATAGCCGGCCCCGAGCGCTTCTAAAAGACCGATAGCCAGTCCCCCGATAACGGCACCCAGGATTGACTCCATTCCACCCAGGATGACAACGGTGAGCGATTTCATGCCCATGGCGATCAAGGGTTCTTGATTAACGCCGTGCATGTGGGCCATAAGAAATCCGCCAATACCTGCCATGACGATGGCGATAAACCAGGCGAGCACAAATATTCGATCTACCTTAACCCCTTCGCTGCGGGCCAATTGGTGGTCTTCTGCAGTTCCACGCATCGTCAGGCCCAGTTTACTTTTGCGGAAGAAGAACATAAAAATAATAAATGCCACGACACAGATAGCAAAATTAACAAGCTCTTCTGAAGTAATAAAGACAGTTCCCAGCTGAAAGACACTGCTGGGCAGAAACTTAGGATAAGTTCTGGCGGGGCCCGGCCAGAATAGGGTGATGAAACCGGAAAATACCTCGGCTAAGGCCAGGGTTGCCATAATTATCGTCAGCACCGATTGACCCGTCAGCGGATAGAGAATAAAGCGCTGAATGAGAAATGAGATAACAGCGATGACAACAAGACTGATCAAAACCGAAAAGAAGAAAGACAGTTGAAGATTGACCAGTAAGTGCCACATCAGGTACCCGGCAAAAGCGACGATACTACCATGTGCAAAATTAAACACGCTGGAGGCCTTGTAAATAATGACGATGCCTAACGCCATCAGAGCATACACGGATCCTGTTAAAAATCCGCTCACAACCAATTGAAGAAAAAATTCCACAGATGATCTCCTATTTCGAATCTCGGATGCTAATTTCAGTTTTCACTGTGGCCGTTCGGCCATCTCGATATTTCACTTCAGCTTCAGTGGTCACGCTTGATGAATTTGAATAGGCGGCACTAATCAAATCCTTGAATTTTTCATCCAGAAAAGCCCTTCTGAGTTTGCGGGTTTTTGTGAGTTCCCCTTCATCCGGGTCAAATTCTTTATACAGCAGTGAGAATCGCCAGACCCTGGCACTCTCTTGCAGATTCTTGTTAACCCTCTCAACATCTTGCAAAATGAGATCGTAGACCTCTTTTTTTTGCGATAAATCGACAAAGGTCGTGTAGGGGTAACCGTTTTTTTCTGCCCAGCGTCCGACATTGTCAAAATCGATGTTAATGATGGCAAACAAAAAATCTCGATCCTCACCACCAACCACCATGCCATCCTTAATATAGGGACTGAATTTTAAACGGTTTTCAATATAGGTCGGTGAGTATTTCTCGCCGTTTTTCAGCGGCAGCATATCTTTCAAACGATCCAGAATAACCAAATGGTTGTCTTCGTCAAATACGCCGGCATCCCCGGTTTTGACCCATCCATCTTCCAGCGCCTCGGCTGACTTTTCAGGTTGTTTATAATATCCACTGAAGATCGGGTCTGCTTTGACTAACACTTCGCCTGTCGCGGATATTTTAACTTCCGAACCGGGAGTAACGGGTCCGACAGTGCCAGGCTTTGACCACTCAGCATGGGAGGACACCGGATTTACTTCAGTCAGTCCATAAGCTTCTTTGATGTTCACACCAATGGCCTGAAACCAGCGAAAAACATCTGGCCCCAGCGCTGTACCACCCGTCAGACCCACTCTGGCTTTACTCAGCCCCAGATTATCCCGGATGTGCATCAGGCAACTCCAACTGGCCAACTTATATAGTACAGACACATGTAGTGGTGGTTTCTCGCGTTTTTCGTAATAATGCTCTGCGTAGCGATACCCAATCGCCATCGACACCTTGTAGAGCCATCGTTTAAAAAAGACCGCATCGTTGATTTTCATCTGCACCATGGCCACAAGTCCCTGCCATTGCCGGGGGCCTAACAGTAGAAACTGGGGGCCGATTTCTCTGATATTCTCCATCACAGTATCCGGTGATTCCGGGTAATTCACCGGAGCCCGCCAAAGAAGCCAGGCCACCATAAAGAGTTGTTCGGCAATCCAGGCCAGAGGTACAAATGAGAGATACTCATCCGTGGAAAACCAGGGATTGATTTTCGCCATCCGCTTTGATCCTTTAATCAGGTAATCATGGCTGATCAAAGCCCCTTTGGGCAGGCCAGTCGTTCCTGAAGTGTAGCTGATCGTAGCGATATCCGTGCCCTTACCCTTGGCAACACTTTCTTCGAAAACACCGGGATTTTTCTCCTCATAATCTCGGCCAATTTTGACGACGTCATAAAAGTCAGCGACTCTGGGATCTTCAAGATATGCCCGCATTCCTTTGGGATCCCAGAATATAATTTTTTTTAAGTCCGGCAGCTCATCGATGATATCAAGAAATTTATCTACTTGTTCCTGGTCTTTAACCACCGCAAATGTGCTGTCCGAGTTATCCACAATGTACAGCACTTCTTCGGGAATAACATCAACATATAAACCCACTGATGTCCCGCCCAGGGCATGAGCCGCCAACTCCGCCCAATACCATTCCGGTTCATTATCACCAACGATACTAACCTTGTCTCCAAGCTGAAATCCAAGATCTTTGAGGCCCAGAGCAAAATATTTGACATTCTGATAACAATCGCCCCATGTATACGGGTTCCAGATACCAAAATCTTTTTTGCGCATCGCAACCCGACCCGGACACTGGTTATAGTTTTCAATAAGTATCTTCGGCAAAGTATCCAAATTATTCTTGGCATCCGTGTTCGACATATTCACACTTCCACTCCTAAATAAGCACCTATTACTTTTGGATTTTTACTGATTTCGTCCGGTGTCCCTTCCGCAATTTTTTGGCCAAAATCAAAGACAACCAGACGATCCGCCACATCCATGACAACCCCCATGTCATGCTCGACCAAAACGATCGTTGTGCCCCACTCCTCGTGAATATCAAGGATGAAGCGAGCCATATCTTCTTTCTCCTCGAGGTTCATGCCAGCCATGGGTTCATCCAGTAAAAGCAAGTCCGGAGACATCGCCATCGCCCGGCCCAGATCGATCCTTTTTTGCAGCCCGTAGGGTAGCTCACCAACCCGTTTTTTGCGGACATGCTCGATCTCCAGGAAATCAATAATTTCTTCCACCTTCCTTCTTTGCCTGATCTCCTCGCGTTTTGCTTTACCGACATATAAGAAAGCAGACAGAATATTATAATCAATAAAAAAATGAGCCCCTGCCAACAGATTATCCAGCGTCGAAAGCCCCTCATATAACTGAATACCCTGAAATACGCGGGCGATTCCCAGATGTGCCCGGTTACGTAGAGGTACCGAGGTAATGTCTCGGCCTTTGTATTTAATTTGTCCCGTATCCGGTTTATAGAATCCATTGATACAATTTAGCAGGCAGGTTTTCCCGGCACCGTTAGGACCAATTAAGGCGAGTAATTCGCCCTCGTAAATGCTTAAATCAATCTGATTGAGAGCTGACACACCGCCAAAGCTCAAGTTCAGAGACTTAAGTTGAAGCAATTCTGTTTGAGAGGTCTTCTCCATAATCCGTATTTTAGCCTTTTTTACTATCGTTTTTGCCTGAATCCCAGATGGACTTTTTGTAACCAATTGGCCCGGTCAAAAAGTCGTTGACATCGACATGATCAACGCATAAAATTTGCCGTCGCAGCTCCTACTCAGTGCCTAAAGCCTTAGGGATCGCTCATAAATAACTTCACATAGGGATCGTACAAAAATAACTTGGCATAATCTGTCCGCAAAAGTCCCATAAAGACTGGACATTTTGAGGACAAAATGCCAAGTAATTTTTGAGCCAACCCATAATCTATTTGCAAAAGCTCCCAAAACACTGGACATTTTGCACATAGAATGTGAACTCAACGTGTTTCCTTTTCACCGATGGGAAACACTTGACTAATTTTTGAGCCGACCCTTGGTCATTGTTGAATCATTCTGCCCCTTGAGAAACACTTTGTGGCATGAGGCAGACAAATAATCAACATAATCGGTTGCAGGCTGAATCTTAGGGGCTTGTTTTTTCTACGTCAAGTATTAATTTTAATCTACACTGAAATTGAAGTTCGACAAGTATCTGATAATGTAGGTTAAAAGGTCGTCGGCCAGCTCGCCAGCAATCGCTCACTCATGCCGCTATTCCTGCCCCGTGCCACTACCAGAGACTTGATGATAATATCTCGCGTGGCCAACGGATTAATCACATCGTCTATCAATCCCAGACCGACAGCCCGCCATGGCGCACTCCCCAGTTTCAGCTCTTCTATTGCCTTGGCCCGCATCTCTTCAGGGTTCTCTGCTGCCATAATTTTGGCTCCAAAAACAACGTTTGTCGCTACCTCTGGTCCCATAAAGCTGATGTCGGCCCCAGGCCAGGCATAGAGAAAATCCGCCCCCATATTGGCACCACACATATTACAATTCGCCATGCCATATGATTTTCGGATCACTATAGACACTTTAGGCACCGTCACACTCGAGAGAGCCTGAATAAAATTGATAATCTTACCGGGCATCTTCTTACGTTCCGCCTCTTTGCCCACAAAAAATCCCGGGATATCATGTAAAAACAGCAATGGGATGTTGAAGGAGTCACACAAACAGATAAAACTGGTACACTTGTCACACCCGTCAGGACCCATCGCACCCGCAAAACGCGAGGGCTGATTAGCAATGATGCCGACGGTCTGTCCATCAATCCGCGCCAGACAGGTGATAACGCTTGGATCATAATCCGGTTTAAGTTGGAAAATAGTCTCATTATCCACCAATGTTTTCAGCACCAGTGTCATATCGTACGATTGGTTGGAACGTTCGGGAATCAAGTCCAACAACCGTTCCTGCCGGGAAGCAGCCCCCGGATCCCCTTCAATCACTGGTGGTAGCTCATTGGCATTGGACGGCATATAAGACAAGAACTCTTTTACAATCCTGAAACAGTCCGCTTCATCCTCTGCTGCCTGATCAATCTGTCCGGTGACATTCGCGTGCAGTTTCCAGCCTCCCAACTCCTCATTACTGACCTTTTCATTTGTCGCAATCTCCAAAACCCGGGGTCCGGAAACCGCAAAACAGGAGCCTTTGATCTGTACTACAAAGTCGGCCAGTGCTGCCATCCAAGAAGGGTCTCCGAAGCAATCTCCTGCCAGAGTAGCGACCATGGGAATCTTTCGAAATCGCCGCCCGGATTTTATGCCGATGGTCATAGAACTCATGCCATCGGAACCTTGAATATCAGGAATTCTGGCTCCTCCAGCTTCGCCGAGATTGATATAGGGAAATCCTTTTTCCATTGCTTTGGCTAATATCTCAGCCGCTTTCTTGTGACCCACACGGCCACCCGCTCCTGCGAGAACAGTCACATCATTAGCACAAACTGCTACGGGGCGATTGTCGATCGTTCCATAACCATCGATTTTGCCGTCAGCCGGAGTTCGCTCCTCCATGCCTGGAACATCGGAATGGGCCAGCGCCCCGACTTCGAAAAATGAATCCGGATCAAGCAATTGATCAATTCGCTCTCGAGCCGTCAGCTGCCCACGACTGTGTTGCAACTCAATTTTCTGTTCACCACCCATTTTCAGGGTTTTCTCTTTCCGTCTCTGCAGTTCCTCGATATCGTCTCTTATTCCCATCAATTCATTTCCAGTTCGATTGTAATTACAGGCGCAGTTTTCGTTCTGCGGGAAATTGTCACCAACCCGGTCATCGTGGCTACATTGCCAAGTTGCACGGGGCCCTGCATAGGGATCGTACAAAAATAACTTGGCATAATCTGTCCGCAAAAGTCCCATAAAGGCTGGACATTTTGCAGACAAAATGCCACAGCAACGTGTTTCTTTAACACCAATGAGAAACACTCGAGTAATTTTTGAGCCGACCCTTAATCCAGGGTAACCAATAATTGCCCTGTCTCGACAGCATCTCCCGGGCCGACGAGAATTTCTCGAACAATTCCCTCGCAACCTGCTACGATTGGGTTTTCCATCTTCATCGCTTCATGAATCATCACTTGGGTATCACTGATGACACGGTCATTCAGTTGTACGGTTATCTCAAGAATCTTTCCCGGCATGGGGCATAAAATTTCTTTCATCTGTTCCGTTAGTTGATTTTGGTTGCATGGTATATGTGTTATGTGGCCTTGCTGTGTGCGAGATATATGCCAATTAGATATTATGTCTTATCTATCTGTATTTATGCTGTTTTTTATCTATAGGCGAATCGAGCCAGTAAAACCGGTCTCACAAATATTGGTGAATTCACCAATATTTGTTAATTACTCTTGACGTTCTACGATCCCTTTCCTTAGGATGACCGCACAAAACGGAAGGCCGAGAACAACTGGCCACAAATTATTCCTAACATTCTATATTAATTGCTGTACCTTACTGTCTTAACGGAATAAAAAAGAGGGACTGTGAAATACCTGAACGATATTCTCCTACCAGCTTCAATATTTAAAAAAGAATTTTCCATTGACTGGCTACTGGAGATGAGCCAGCGAAAAGCATCTCTCATTATCGAGATTCTAGATGAGGAACAGAAGAAAGGGCATTTGGAGAAGACGACAGCCGGTTCCTATCGATTCCGTGACAAGAATTTCCAATCCAGATTGTATCGATCAATTTCAACTGAAAAAAAGCAGCTTCTCCATCAACAGGCAGCCGACATTATATTCAGGGAGCTTCCAGATCTAGCCGGTGTCGATCACGATCTAGATGATCATCTATTGGAACTCCCCAATGATCTGAATGGCTGCCGTCAATTGGTGTTAGCCGGTGACCGTTGTCGCAAGGAATTTCGTTTTAACAAGGCTCACACCTATTACCTGAAAGCGATAAAAGATCTGGGCAAGCTGGAGGGAGAAAAAACAGACCTGCTCTTGATAGAGACAACTATCCATTATTTAAAAATCTCGAATCCAGCAGATTTAAAGAAGATTCGATCCATTGTGACAGATGCCATTCGACGTGCCGAAGCCCTTGATTTACATGCTCAGTTGGCTATTCTGAGAATGTCTCTGGCTATCAAAGAATGGACAGTGTCTCGCTATCCGTCCGCATTACGGCAGTATAAGCTCGGCTGGGCACTTGTCCGGGAGATTGAGGACCCATCTTTTCGCAGAGATGCCAGCGTTTATCGGGTTTTTTTCAATTACTGGCAAGGGATGCTGCAAGACGTGGTGACCCATTACGAACAATATGCCCCGGAAATCGAAGAGATTCCGCAAAATAAGTTTTCTTTTATCGCCCATATGGCGGTTGCTACCTGTATGGGACACCTGGGACTTTTTTCTCAGGGTTTGGGAATGATGGATGTGATCCGCAAGCACTGTTCAAAAATTGGAAATATCAATATTGGTTGTAATGCCACATTAACTATGGGCGTGATATTTTCCGATATGGGACGATTTGACGAAGCCGTCCGCTATTTTGAGGAAGCATTGGATGGCTCAATCCAGGGACACAATCAATGGGTTCAGGTTTTGTCTTTTTATGGATTGGCTTACGCTTATCACAAAACCGGCAACCGAAAAAAATCGGTCTCGGCCTTAAAGAAATATCTGAAATTAAGCCAGGAGTTTCAATATTTGCTCAGACCTTTTTCGATGCTGTTTGAGCTGTGCTGGGAAATGGAACTTGGACGGTATCCCCATATTGAGGGTTTGTCATTGGAAGACGAGATCCGCTTCTCCTTGAAAACAAAAAATATCTTTGTCAAAGGGCTGGCTTTTTACTTTCAGGCTCTCTTGAAAAAAAAACAAAAACAACCAGATTGGGATGTGCATAAAAGTCTGCAACGATCGATATCCTATCTGGAAAAGTCCGGGCGTTGCATCTACCTGGCACTAAGTCGCTTAGAACTGGCACGGTTGCTGTTAAAAAAAGGGCAGCAAAAAAAGGCTTTGGCACTTGCAAGGGAAGAGGTTTCCTATCTTTTCGGGTTGAACGAAAATCTAGTTCCCGATGACTTTCGTTACATGTTGCGCGATCGTAACAATGAGACGGAGCTGCTTAAAGAGATTCTCAAGTTGGGTCAAGAACTGGGTACTTTCCGTGATCACCGGGATCTGGCAGGATATATTATCTCTACAGTCAATCGCTTAACGGGCGCCGAAAGAGGTGCCATTTTTATTATCGAGAACCAGACTGGAAAGCCGCTATTGAGGGCTGCCCGCAATCTGACCTCCAGTAAAGTGATTTCAGCAGAATTCGGTGGCCCCATGAAAATCATCGAAGAAACCGTACACACAGGCAAAGGACTGATTCTCGCAACCAATGACAATAAGGGGATAAAGAATGTTGCCGACGATTCTATATGTTCGTTGATTTGTGTTCCCATGATTTTGCGCAACCAGATTATTGGTGTCTTGTACCATGATAATCGCATATACAACAGCACCTTTCAAGAATCGGATCTGGAGATGCTGAGCTTCTTCGCCGCACAAGCTGCTATTGCCCTGGATAATGCCGAAGCCTATCAAAAACTAAAAACCCTATATCAGAAAGAGAGGGAAGAAAAACAGTATTTTGAAAAACAGTACTTGGAGGAATCCAATTTTGAGGAAATTGTGGGCCGCAGTAGTAAAATAACGACCGTTTTTCAACATATCGAATCCGTTGCTGATACAGACACAACCGTCCTCATCCTGGGAGAAACAGGTGTTGGCAAGGAGCTTGTCGCCCGCGCGATTCATCAAAACAGTCCACGTCGTCATGGACCCTTTATCCGTGTCAATTGCAGTGCTTTCTCCGAGTCGCTCATCTCCAGTGAACTATTCGGCCATGAAAAGGGCGCTTTCACCGGGGCTATGGAACAAAGACGGGGACGATTTGAACTGGCAGATGGCGGAACCCTCTTTCTGGATGAAGTGGGTGAAATTCCGCTGAGTGTTCAAGTTAAACTGCTACGGGTAATTCAGAACTCCAAATTCGAACGGGTAGGTGGACAACAGACGATCCATTCGAATTTTAGACTGATGACTGCCACCAATATGGATCTGGAAAAAGAAGTTCAAAACGGCGGATTTAGAATGGACCTCTATTACCGGCTAAATGTCTTTCCTATTCGGGTCCCTCCTTTGAGGGAGCGCAAAGATGACATCCCACTATTGGCACTTCATTTTCTAAATATTTGCGCAAAAAAACTCAACAAAAAAATTGAAACCATTCCTTCCGTAGAGATTGAAAAGATGTTGAATTATCACTGGCCCGGCAATGTCCGTGAGCTTGAAAACTACATTGAACGTAGTGTAATCCTGAGTGGCCAATCGAGTTTCCACTCTCCCGTCATTGAAAATACAATGTTTAAAAGACCAAACGAAGGAATTTCCATGTCACACTATGAAAATGAGCGCACACATATCATCAGGGTCCTTGAAGCCTATAACTGGAAGGTGTCCGGAAAAGAGGGCGCTGCAAATCAGCTGGATCTTCATCCCAACACGCTACGCTATCGTATGAAAAAGCTAGGGATACATGTCCAACGAAAGGTGGAATGTAACTGACCAATTCCCGTCTTGTCTAAAAATTAAAATAAATTTTGATGAACACTCTCAAAAAAAGCATTTTCCAAAGAATTTTGGTTGGATTATTTCTCCAGTCTTCAGCTACTTTGATGTTTGAGGTCTGTTTGTCACGCTTATTGGCGATCACTATCTGGAACCATTTTTCCTTCCTGATTATCAGTTGCGCCCTCTTAGGGTATGGTCTATCCGGGCTCTGGCTGGCTTTTTTCAAAAGACCGTCTCATCCCTTCTACCCAACTTTACTATTCACATTACTACTGATTCCCTGTTTCTATATAGCCAATCAGAGTCCTCTGGATCCTTTCGCGCTGACGATAAAATTTGAGCAATGGTTTCTATTCATTTGTGTATTTCTGTTATTGGCCATTCCTTTTTTTCTGTCCGGATTAACGATCAACATCTTAATCCGAAATAACCCGGATCGCGTGTTCTCGCTCTATTTTTCCGATTTATTAGGCGCCGCTGTGGGTTGTGGCGCTTTCTTTCAAATAGCGCCCCACTTTAAGGAATTCGAATGGCTGGCCATTATTTGCATAGTAAGCAGTATCTCAGCCATTTTTTTCTCAGACCGGGCAGCTCAAAAAATAACAGGGTTGGCAGGTGTCTGCCTGCTTATCTTTGTATTATCAGTTGACCTCTTACCGCCTTTAAAAATCAGCGTTTATAAGAACATCAGTCTCGCTTTGCGGCACATCGACAGTCGGTTCGTTAATAGACAATGGGACGCTGTGTCCAGAATCGACTGGTTTGAAAGCTCCCTGGCTCGTTTCGCTCCCGGACTTAGTCTGGAGTATAAAAAAGATCTGCCCAAACAGACAGGCATCACTGTTGATGGTAGTTTGTTAACCGCATATTCGGCTCGATACGACCATCAAGAAGAATTTTATGATCATCTTCCAGCCGGCGTCATGAGACGTCTGCAACCGAACCTAAATCACGCAGCAGCGCTTCAAGTGTTGGGAGGGCAGGATATTACAGCCATCTTGATGTCCGGTCCGGCATCAGTTGATGTTCAAACCGAGAATGACATTCTCGCAGATTGGCTCTCCGCGAAACCGGAGTTTAAACGTGTGCGATTTTATTCTGAAAATCCTCGTATATTCTTAGCCCGTTCTCAAAAAAAATATGATCGAATTTCCCTCTCCCTGGAAGGAGCTCTGCCTTTTGGCTATTCCGGCACCGATATCTTAAACGAGGTTTCTCTGGAAACGGTGGAGGGCATGGCAACGGTTATAAATAAATTAAGTCATAACGGATGGTTAACCATTCATCGCTATACTTATTTGCCACCCAGAGCCGAGTTACGCTTGCTCGTCACTTTAGCGAAGGCACTGGAAAACAGGCGTATGAATCCCGCACAACATCTGGCGGTTTTTCAGAGCGTTTCAACAATTATGATTCTTGTTTCGAAATCGGAATGGCGTGCGGAAGACTCGCAAAACCTTTTAAAATATTGTGACGAAATGGGATTCAGGCCGGTATATATTCCTGAAACGGAGTTCCAATCAGGCACAGCTCTTCATCCAGCAATCGATTCACCTTATGCTCAAGCCATCAAACAAATCCTGACCGATCAAGACAGGTTTTTGGAGAGTAGCATTTTTAACCTTTCACCCGTTTATGACAACAACCCTTTTTTTTATAATTTCCTGAAATGGACTCAACTTCAGAAAACCTGGGAGATTTTTGGAGAAAGATGGGAAGCAATGGTTGAAGCCGGGATGTTAGTCCCGCTGATATTTATTTTTGTTGTTGCGATAACATTGTTTTTAATGGGTATTCCGATATTGATCAAGGTTCGCCAGTCCGGTATCTCAATCTTTCCCCTGTTTTACTTTTTCTGGATCGGTTTGGGATTTATGGTGCTGGAAATCGCTCTTTTTGAGAAACTCATCTTCTTTCTGGGAGAGCCTGTATATTCTCTGGCTATAGTACTCAGCGGGCTGCTATCCTGCTCCGCGATGGGGGCTGGTATCTATCAAAGACTTAAGAAAACGAATATTAAAACCTTTCAAATTGGGCTAATTGGTAGCCTTTTCTTATACTCAATGATCGTTTCCGGCGTGTTGAAATATTTTATGAGCGCCCCCTTTGCGGGACGATTGGTCATTTCTCTGGTTATCATCTTGATTCCCGGTATTCTGATGGGGATACCCTTTCCATCCGGAGTTATGCAATTGAATCAGGGGAGGCGATCGAGACAGGGAGGTACAGACGGTGAAACCCGGTTGAAGGAAAAAATCGCGCTTGCCTGGTGTTTAAATGGGATCGCGTCGGTGATCGCTTCGGTTGGCGCCTTAATGTTGGCTCAATTGGCAGGGTTTAATATCTTATTTATGGTTTCCGGTTTGTGCTACTGTTTAGCCTTCCTGTTATTCTCAAATCTGAAACGCTCCGTTTAGCTTTACGAATCACCGTAGCATTTTGCCGGTCATGGGGACAAATCTCACGGCTCCGTGATACTCAATCCTGGTTTTTCCTTTTTTATCCAAAGTAACCAGAGTCAAGGTTTGAAAAAAGCGTGTATTGCCAAGTGGTAAAATCAGCTTTCCATCCGGCAGCAGCTGGTCAATCAAGGGCCGGGGAATGTGGTTGGCAGCGGCCGTAATGATGATACGGTCAAAGGGGGCGTACTCTTTCCAGCCGAAATAACCATCCGCGTTCTTTATCTTAACCGGCAGATTGAGAGACTCGAACAATTTTGTCGTTCTGTTGGCCAACGCGGGTATAATCTCTATCGAGTACACCTCCGCTCCCATTGCTTGCAGTATGGCAGCCTGATAACCGGATCCGGTACCGATTTCCAAAACCCGTGTTCCTACTTTCAGGTCAAGCAATTGACTCATTAACGCCACCATATATGGCTGGCTGATGGTTTGTCCTTCTCCAATTGGCAGGGGTCTGTCCTCATAAGCGTATTCCTGGACATTAGCGGGAACAAACCGGTGCCTTTCCACTATTTCAAAAGCCTTTAAGACTAATGGACTCCTGATATCCCGATGAATCAAGTCTTGCTTGATCATTTTTAAACGATCGTGCTTCCGGTCAGAAGCTGAAATATCGCTGAACGGGATAAAAAATAGTTCAAGTATCAAAAGAAAAGTGACGACGAATCTCATTCTAAAATATATCCCCCGCTTGAAGAAGCAGGACATGATTTAAGTTGAGTGCCAATCATGCCCTGAAAGGTTTCTGAACATACTCAAAAACGCTATGAACCAAAATCAGGATGGGTCCCCAAATGAAAAACGGCATACTCGGCGGGCTTGGTCATAATTTTCTCGAAATCGTCCTCCAGCTTTTTTCTGGCTGGACTATTCAAGTAGGCCTTCCAGGACTCCACATTCTGCCAGATAGACATAATCATGACCGTTTTGGTGTTTTCGTTGCTCCAAAGAGTCTCGGATCCAATATACCCATTTTGATCCATGGCCTGCGTACGGGAATCGTTAATCATTCTTGCTGCCTGCTTATAATCCGGATCACGCAGCTGCCGTTCGATAAATACCTTAATTGCCATAGTAACCTCCCCGCAGATGATAAGATTAAATTCCTGGCACTCGTCCTCCTTCTCCCACTTTTAGAATAAAAGCAAAAACAACACATGTCAAAAACAAAAATGAAGAAAAAAAGTTCGAATATTTTCACTCAGATACCGTTTAACTTCCTCCGATCCATCTCTAATCTGATGACAACGAGTAATTGATCAATGTCGTTAACTTAAGCCATAAATCCCGTGTCTGTTATAAATCCCTTTCAATTGCGGATACGTTTCAAGATGATCTATAAAACTCCTCCAAGCAATTGAAACGGCTTTATAATAGACACTCAGGACAATGCTTAAGTTAACGACATTGAGTAATTGATTGTAATTATAGCATGCTGTAATTTTTAGATGTAACGTACACTGGATAAATTCGGCCAAAACCCCTATAACCGTTAATGCTCTAATATGATTGGTAAAAAAACATGTATTTTCCTTAATAATTCCTTCCTAAAAAAAATATTTTATGGTAGGGTTACGGTGTAGTTTTTAGTGTTGATACATAATACAAGTACTGTCTTTATCAGGAGACTCTTATGAGAAAACTCAATCTTGAAATTCAAGATGAAACGCTCGATTTCAAATCTGCCGAAAAAATGGCAGATTCGAAGGCGGAAACAGAGCTGGGAGACTGTATTAGACTGGGCTGGTATAATGATGAGCTGAAACTGGTCGCTCCTGCCGATCTGTTGGGTAGTAAAGAAGAACCGGAACGCGGTATTGTCGCTTTTGCAGAAAGTCGTGGTGCAGAAATCGAAGTTGATGTGCTTGGCGGACGTTACCGGTTTTATTACAAGAAGTTTGATGATTAAACGGCCGGATAAAACTTAAGGGTCGGCTCAAAAATTAACTCACTTTCTGTTTACAAAATGTCCAGTGCTTTTTGGGACTTCAGGGTCGGCTATAAGATTAGTTCACGTTCTGTTTGCAAAATGTCCGGCTTTTGGGACTTTTTCAAACAGATTAAGTGAAGTTAATTTTTAACGATCCCTATACAAATAGATAATGTGAAGTTATTTTTGAACGATCCTTAAGTAACTCTATAGTAGGGTTGTTTATTGGACGGCTTTCTCATGACGATCTGCCAGGCCTGTAAGTTTCTGGAGCGAAAAGCCCCGGCACAACTTAACAGATAATATTTCCACATCCGATAAAAACGGTTGTCATATTGTTTTTTTAGTTTCGGCCAGGCTGATTCAAAATTCTCAAACCAGGCCATTAACGTTTTGTCGTAATGTTCCCCTAAATTATGCCAGTCTTCCATCACAAAAAGCTCCTCCATTGCCTGACCTATCTGGGAGATCGATGGAATCATAGAGTTAGGAAAGATAAAC
>JABGPJ010000073.1 GCA_018645005.1 Deltaproteobacteria bacterium
TATTTTCGCTACGCTAAACTAAGAAAATCTAATAAATCCTTATAAGCTCGATCCATGTTTCATCATTCAGCTTTCTGCGAAAACCTAACTGGAAATTGCTGATAAAGACTGGACATTTTGCTAATAGAATGTGAAGTAATTTATGAGCTGACCCTAAAAAAGAATGGTTGACAAATTTTCTGAGGCTGCTAACTTTTGTCCATATTTAAGATTTTAGATAATCTAACATAGTCGTTTTTTCCCGAAATATTCTATCCATTCCGTGGCTGATCAATGAAACGAGAATTCAGGACCATGACTGAAATCGCTGTGCATGAGCTGCGTAAGGCTATTATGCGGGGGGATCTGGCAGCGGGAACCCGGTTGATTCCAGCTAAGCTTGAAGAGGAACTTGGCCTGAGCAAGACAGCTATTCGCGAAGCGATTCGGGAACTGGTGGGAACGGGTCTGGCTGACTCGAATACTCACAGGGGGGCATATGTCGGTAATCCGCTGGCGCTTGCGGAAATCCGGGAGATTTTCAAGTTTCGTTATGAATTGGAAGGTCACGCGGCATACCTGGGGTGCGAGATGATCTCGGACAAAGATTTAAAGCGGATGAATGAGCTTAATCAAACGGTTGAAAAGAGCGATGACCTGTTACCCTGGGACTCCTTTTTCAGTAATCAGGAATTCCATATGATTCTGTACTGCTCATCCGGTTGGCAATACCTGACAAAAGTGATCTACCGGATTTATGATCAGGTCCTGGCGTTCCGCGGTTATCAATATGGTCAATTGGAGGGCCTCACTTCTACAAAACTGGTGAATCGCTCCAGTTATCAACCATTCCATGACGATCATGTAGAAATAGTAGAGGCGATCACCAATAAAAAACCGGCTCAGACACGAAAACTAATTGTAAGTAATTTAAAACGAGGACTGAAGAGTATTGAAGATATGGCCGAGTACCTGGCCAAAAACTGAAAACAGTAGCATAACATTGCGGATTTATCTGCCAGTCACTATTTGATGTTGGAGCGATGGTATCCAGCGGCAATATGGAGATGCAATCAGCTCCCCCGGGCGATTCTTTTGAAACGGAATCGCAAAATCGGACATTCAGGAACTACGGTCTTGAATGTGCTGGTGATGTTTCAGGTTCTTTCGAAGTTCAACCCCAAACAAGATCAGGTAAAGATAAACAAGGTAACAAAAAGATTTGGTGATGTCGAAGCGGTCAAGGATTTTTCGCTGGAAATCAACGACGGCGAGTTTATTGTCTTGGTGGGACCTTCCGGTTGTGGTAAAACAACTCTCCTGCGCATGGTGGCAGGGCCATCGTCAGAAAACCAAAAGTATTTCTATTTGACGAGCCCCTTTCAAACCTCGATGCCAAGTTGCGTGTCTCCATGCGGGCGGAGATATTGGATATTCATCAACGACTGAACAATACCTCGATTTATGTGACCCATGATCAGCTGGAAGCCATGACTATGGGCACACGGATTATCATTATGAAGGATGGTCTTGTGCAACAGAACGGCTCCCCCCAGGAGATTTACAATAATCCCGTCAACAAGTTTGTGGCAGGTTTTATTGGTTCCCCGGCGATGAACCTGATCAAATGTGCAATCAAAGCGGACGGGGATGAACTGCTGGCTATCAATGGCGAAATGAAATTGGCCATACCGGCTACATCAACTAAATCTTTAAAACCGTATGTCAACCGGGAAGTGGTTCTGGGATTGAGACCGGAACATCTGTCCGACATGGCAGAGGAATCAACGGGAGTTGATAGTCCGACCTTTAAGGGCCTTGTCCGCCTTGTGAAACCTCTGGGTTCCGAACAGTTGATTCACCTTGAAATTAACTCACAACAGTCGGTTGCCCGCATTGATCCCAAGGTGTCAATTCGATATGGTGAGACTGTGAAATTCATTGCAGATATGGATGCTGCAATTTTCTTTGATACCAAAACAGAAGAGCGAATCGTATGAATGAAATGGATCGAAAACTGCCACTGGAAGGCATCACCGTCATTGATTTTGCCACCCTGCTCGCTGGACCCGTTGCGGCAACCTTTCTGGGAGACTTTGGCGCCACCGTCATTAAAGTCGAACAACCGAAAATCGGCGACCCGACCCGTGGACTGCCAATGATTGAAGATGGAAGGCATTTCAGCTGGCTGAATGAAGGACGAAACAAAAAGACCGTGACCCTGAATTTGAGGACGGATGAAGGGCAGAAACTGGCCCACCGCCTAGTCGAGAAAGCTGACGTGGTCATGCTGAATTTTAGACCCGGTCAGGCAGAAAAGTGGAACCTGGGCGCTGAGGACCTGCATCGTACCAATCCCAACCTGATTATCTCACAAATCTCTGCCTACGGGCAGACAGGACCATACAGGGAAAAAGGGGGCTTCGACAGGAATGTCAGCGCTTTTTCAGGCTTGACCTATGCTACCGGCTACCCCGATCAACCACCGGTTAGATCCGGTTACGCCGTGGTTGACTATATGACCGCCTACCTGAACGCTTACGGAATCATGATGGCGCTTTACAACAGGGATGTGAACAACAGCGGTGGCGAAGTGATTGATGTAAGTCTGTCTGAAGCGGCTTTCAGATCATCTGAGTCCGCCCTGATCGATTACAGCCTGACTGGCAAGGTTAGAGAAAGAAGCGGTAACAGGAATACCGGATTTGTTCCGGCTGAAGATTTCGATACCAAAGACGGCAGAATTCTGGTCATAAATGCCGGTACCGACCGTTTGTTTGGTAAGCTAGTGGCTGTGATGGGGCAACCTGAAATTTTACAGGATCCCCGTTTCGAGAACCGCTTTGCCCGCACGATGCACCAGGATGCCCTCTATGAAATCATTGGAAACTGGGTCAAGGAAAGAACCGCCGCTGAAGGTCTGCAAGTCATGGACGAGGCTGGGATCCCGGCGGACCTGGTGCGGGATATCGCAGAATTGGCTCATGATCCTCACATGAGAGAGCGTGATGCAGTGATGGAGGTGACCGATCCTGAAAAAGGAAAGGTTCTAATTCCTGGTGTTTTCCCAAAAATGAAAAAGGCCCCAGGGCGGGTGAAGTTCCTTGGTGCACGGCTGGGAGAGTATAATCAGGAAATCTTTGGTGACTATCTGGGGCTGTCAGCAGAAGAACTGTCTGAATTAAAGGAAAAGGGGGTAATCTAAAAAATGCACAACAGCGTCAAGGATTTCTTGGAGACATTGTTTTCGGAAAACGCTTTAAACCGGCTTCCTGATACCCATGGATCCGGTCGCATATTTGATTCTCCATTGATTGGGGTTTCAGGAGGTGCAGACCCGATTTTTCAACGCTACAAAGAGGTGGTCGGCCCTGAGCATTTGACCCCTTATGAAATTTGGAGTCAAAGCAACCCTGAAATGAGTGGCACAGAATCCGGGAGTCTGCGGGTGTTGTCAATTATCTTTCCTTATACAAACCGAATTCGAGAAGCGAGTAAAACAGCGAAAACCATGCCGGCTGAGGTGTACAGCGTAGGTCGAAATTTCGCGAATGAGTTTATGGGAGATGTTTTAAAAAAGTCTGTCAGCTTTTTCCAGAAAAAAGGGTACAATGCTATGGCTGGAATGCAAAGCCCGGTTTTTCAGATCTTAACCAAAGAGGAGCCTTTGCAGCTCTATTCGGTCTGGTCTGAACGACACATAGCTTTTGCGGCTGGCTTGGGAACATTCAGCCTGCATGAGGGATTTATCTCTGAAGTCGGCTGTAACATCCGGGTGACTTCCGTCATTACTGATGCACCTCTGGAGATATCGCCTAGAAAAAGTGATGACCCCTATGCCAACTGCCTCTTTTATACAACCGGAAAGTGCAAAAAATGTGTGGAACGGTGTCCCGCCGATGCCCTTTCCGATAAAGGTCATGACAAACTGAAGTGTTACCTCTATCTGAAAACAATCGAACAGGAGATGAAGCCGCGCCTGAGTGGCTTACTCAAACCTCATCAACGTGTAGTTAATGGGGAACGGAATACATCATTCCCCTTAGGCTGTGCGTTTTGTCAGTTTAATGTCCCCTGCACCAGCAAGATTCCGGTTAAGGAGCGAGATGAAGATAACAGGGATTGAGACAAAATTGCACCAGCATGATCTGATTCCGCAACTGTTTGTTGAAATCACTACGGATGAGGATCTGAAAGGCATTGGTGAAGCCTGGTGGGGGTTGGGAACGCCAATCAATTGAAACCTGCCCATCCCAACCGCTTGATCAGGATGAGCCGATTTATTACTGATTTACATCTCAGAGCTATCTATTGAAACGTCATCTCGATCGCACTGTTGTGGAAGAGATGGTTGATCTGGGAGTTATCAAAAACAGAAATTCCAAAATGATACGTCTTGCCCATATCATCGAACTGGACGTCCTGAATTTTAGCATTTTTACCTGTTGTGACCAGAGCTCTTTTCACTTCCAATGTCCACTGTCCATCTTTCCAATGGGATTTCACCTTAATATCGGCTCGGTGTCCGGTAAAGGCATCAAGGACAATACCTGGTACGATGTCGCCTGTTTTAAACGTATCAACAAATTTTGTTTTCGCCCAGGGAGTAACGTAGTATTTAGAGTCTTCGCTGTAAGGAGAGTTCATGTAAGCTGGGCCTGTTTTACTTTTATTGACGTTGTTTTTGTAGCCGCCACCGAGTTTTGAGTCACCTTTTCGGCCCCAGCTTTTATTCTTTTTAGGATCCCTGTTGCTATTCACAAATTGGTCATCAAATATCCCCAATGGATCGGTACGCACACCTTTCCAATGCCACATATCAACGGTTTCGCCTTCATTTTTGGTATATTTACGTCCCGCAGATGAGTCTTTAATACCGTTGTTCATCCCATCTTTGGTTCTGTGACAAGTTGAATAACACCCTTTCTTTTCAAATCCAGTTGCATTGATATTCCAGTACATTCCCAACTTATCTTCGTAATAGGTGTTGTCATGCCCGGTGCTATCCTTGTTTACCAGTTGCTTCCAGCTGCCATCTGCTTGTTTGACCCAGGGAAATCTGGCCATACTCTTGGTAGGATCTGCATATTGAATGAAAAAATAAATAGAATTATCATCATACAGAGATTTTATTCTAAGGTTCGTTTTTTTCATTCCGGCGTAGCCATTGTTTGGCTTATATGGCAGTTTTCCCAGTTTTACTGTAATTGAATTGGCATTATCCCATGCTTTTTCAGCTACTGCGTCCAATACAATCGGGGTGGTGGCTTTAACGCTGACCAATTTCTTTTTAGCTATGGCAGGGCTTGAAACTAATAACAATCCAGCTGTCATGAAAAAAGAAAGAAAGAGCACTCTTTTTATCAAACTCATAATTCCTCTAAAATTTTTTTCAACATTTGCATGTCTGTATCTAAAATTAATAGGAGAACAAATTTAAATAATGCTCCCCGCGGACCTCAAAAAACGATTTACCTGACAATGATCCATCCATTCGCAGTCGCAAATATAAAGATGCGCTTTTCAGGGTGGTTTTTATGTTGAGGAAAAAGACCGTCCACATCTGACCGTATCAGAATCCACAATTTTTTCGGCCATGCATAGATTCTACTCCATTTTTTTAGGGGTACAAGTGAAAATCTATCCACTTTATAAAGGAATAATGTGAACTGAATTTTACATCAAACCGGAGAAGCGTTATCATCGAAATATTTTTCTAATAATATCAGGCACTCCAATATTTTTTGACCTTCCAGAGTCAGAAAGTAAGACTTTTCTGATGTTTGTTCGATAATTTTTGATTCCTTTAACGTTTTTAGATGAAAGATGACCTTGGTATGGTCTTTTACCTCTAATTCACGAACGATCTGCATGAGGCGCATCTCCTTATTGGATTGTAGAATTCGAATGATCTGCCTGCGAATAGAGTTTGAAAGCGAGCTTAACGTATCTTCCATTTCCAGTTTTTTAATCCCATATTCAAATCTCAATTCTTCGAGGACTTGTTTAATGAGTATCAAAAGTTCTTCGATTTTAAATGGCTTTGTTATAAACTCACTGGCTCCACGTTTGATGGCGTTCACCGCATTTTCGATTGTCGCAAAGGCAGTGATCATGATGACCTTGGTTTTGGGTGCAATCCGTTTCAATTCGTATAAGGCTTCAATTCCATTCATGCCAGGCATCATAAAGTCCAGTATCACAATATCAAAATCCGTTTGCTGTAGCTTTTCAAACGCTTTGGAAGCGTTCTCAGTCGCTTGCACCCCATAGCCTTCTGCATTCAGGATTTCAACCAGGTTTTCTCTCAGGTCGTAGTCATCATCAACGACCAGTATCTGTCTTTTTTGATGGTTTTTCATTAATAGGTTGTCGGTTTTTTTCAGTTGAAAGGATCGTTGATCCATTTGATTCACGTCTTGCCAACAGGAATGGGGAATTGCAACGTCACTGTGGCTCCTTTATCTTTTTCTCCTGATAGTTCAATGGTTCCATGATGGTTTTCCATAATTCCAAAACAGATGGAAAGACCCAGCCCGGTTCCTTTGCCAATATCTTTGGTCGTGAAAAATGGTTCGAAGACATTACTCATCATATCTGTTTTGATTCCAATTCCGGTGTCAATGATCTTGATCCAGACCTTTCCGTTCTCGATACCTGACGAAATCGAAAGCTTCCCTCCAGCTGGCATCGCTTCAATCGAGTTATTGAAGATATTAATGAACACCTGCTCCAATTTCACCATATCCCCGAGAATGTCCGGTAAGTTTGAATTGTTTCGTACGACCGAAATATTCTGCAGTTGATACTCAAGCGGTTCTAAGGCATTTGAAATGACTTCCTCTATACTGATTTTAGTCAATATGACTTCTTTCATATGGGAAAACTGCAGCAACTCTTTCGCGATGACGGATGCCCGCGTGATATTGCGCTCGATTGCATCCAGTTTTTTCAGAGCAGCACCCGTTGCTGATTGACTTTTTAGTTTGTTTCTTAACATCTGCACATTTAAAGATGCACTGGTGAGAGGCGTATTTACCTCGTGTGCGATGCCACTGGCAAGCCTTCCCAGTGAAGCCATTTTTTCCGATTGGGCGACTTTTTTGATTTGCTGCTCAAGTTTGTAGCGAGTCTCGATGTCAAAAATATTCAGCCCTTTCATCAGGAAATACGTGATCAAGACAGCGGATATTGCTCTAAAAAACTGAACCGGGATATCAAATATCGGAATCTTTACATGGGAAGGCAGGTATCCAGCAAAAAAGCCATAAAAGAAAAACCCCACTCCTGTTATCAGAAAAAAGACCGAAATTGACTGACTCACCTTTTTTAAGGCCCGGCTGTATGCAATCAGTGCGTACGACGTGACCAAACTTCCCAAAAGTCCAACCGTTCTCCTGGTCATGATATCCATTTTGAGAAGGAACAATTCATTTGAAATCTTCAGAGAGTTGTAAAAATAGTAAAAGAAGTAAAGAAACATGCCGATTACCAAGTAACGAAGCCATTTTGTATATTGGTTTCGATTGAATGAGAATACCAGCAAAAGGCCAAACCACAATAGAAATGAAAATGAAATAAAAGCGATGAAGATTGAGAATGATTTTACTAAAAAAATCTGATAGGGACCCAGGTATTGAGATTGCACCAGCAGGAAAAGCTCTACCCATTCATGGGTCCCATGACTGAATCCGAAAATAGATAATAACCAGAGACTACTGGATATTTTTAACGTACTTGCCTTCATATCCTTAATGGCAATGGACGCCCCCAAAAAAAGAAATGCAAGTCCGTAAAAAAAATACAGGATGTAAAATGGGGTTAGATTTCTGAACAGGCTGAACACTATCATTTTAAAGACATGTTTGATTGGAGAAGAAAGTTGGGTGATACCCTAAAAATAACAGTATCTGGTAAAAAAGGCCAATGTAAATCAGCAATGTCCGGTTAGGTTTCTGCAAAAATAGAACATTTTCTCAACGCGTTTCTGACGAAACACTTGGCTCCAGGGATGGATTCATGCGTGTTTTGAATCGTGACTCCCTCGACGGGGCGTATGCTGAATAGTTACGCTTGTTTTTGAGTATTAAATTTAGAAATAACAGGTTATTCTATAAGAAACGGATCCCATATTTTAAAAGAACCAACATGCTCAGAGTGAGACCAACGGGGGGCAAAATAGCTCTATGGGTGACATTCTTGTTGGGATTTTTTCATTCACACAGTAACAGGACTAAATTTATGCTGACCGTCGGAGTCGGACAGGCTGAAGGGACCAATTCAGATAGGGTGATACAACAGGTCATTGAACAGGCACAGGGGACACTGGGGAGTTTCGTGCCCCAGGCGGGGATTTTTTATGCGAGTGTTGAGTTTGACCACCAATTGATGTTAAAAGAAATCTTTAGATGTTTTCCTGACCTTTCACTGATCGGATGTACAACCGCAGGTGAGTTCTCTTCCAGTTGTGGTTTTAGTGAGGTTTCAGCCAGCCTGATACTGTTTTATTCCGACACCATAGAAATAAAAGCAGGCCTGGGTGAAGCAGTTTCTAAAGATCCTGTGAAAGCAGTCAAAAACGCCGTTCATTCCGCCAGGAAAAATCTTTCTCGGGATGAGAGCCTATGCCTGTTCTTCCCGGATGGTGCGGTGACAGCTTCAACAGAAGTCCTTGACTGCCTTAATCAAACATTGGATCCCAATTGTACGGCTTTTGGCGGCTGTGCCGCCAGGCACGGGTTTTACTCAGCCCCACCCAAACTATTTTATCATGAGCGCGTGTTACAAGACTCCTTTCCCCTTTTGCTGTTCTCCGGTGATTTGAAATACGCATTCAGCGTCAGTAATAGCTGGACTCCGGTGGGTGACAAAAAAAGGGTGATGTCGGCTCACCAGAAAGATGTGGACCGTATCGGTTCTGAGAGTGCTCTTGATTTTTATATGCATTATCTGGGGACTCATAGCAAACCTATACCTGAGTTTCCGCTAGCTGTTTATGAAGAGGGAAAAGATCAGTTTTATATCCGGGTCCCTGTCGGGTATGAGCAGGGCAGCGGTAAAGTTACGTTTGGGGCGTTTGTTCCAAACGGCTCAGATGTGCAACTGATGGAAGCCACGCCATCTAAGATATTAAGCGAAACGGATCTTTCCATTCAAAGCGCTCTCAAGGGTTTCCCTGATAAAGATCTATCTGTCGCTCTGATATTTTCATGTAATGCACGTAAAAGTATTTTGGGAACAAAGACCCAAAATGAATTGGGATTTTTAATCGATCACCTACCCCCAAATACACCCATTGCCGGATTTTATGGATTTGCAGAATTTAGCCCATTGATTGGATCGACAGAATGCCGGCTTCACAATACAACGATGGTCACACTTTTATTGGGGGCCTCCGATGCACAAAACCAGATATCCCAGAGGCTTAACGCCGCTCCGCAAAAGCCGTTGACCGTCCCGGAGGTTTTTACCAAGGATTCTCTGGATCAGGAAAATCTACTCTTAAAAAAGAAAATCTCATCATCAGAATACTATCGCCGGAATTTGGAGAACATCCAGGAAGCTAACGCGGCCTTGTTAAAAACCATTAATGCCGAAATCCAAGCCGCCCATCAGGAAATTCAATTAAAGAATAAACATCTGGAACAGCTGAATAGAGAACTTGAACAGGAGAAGCAAAAAAGCGATAAACTGCTACGGAATATTCTGCCGGATCAAATCGCAGACGAGTTGAAAAGCAAAGGGTCGGTTGAACCGGTCTATTATCCGTTTGCATCTGTACTTTTTACGGATATAAAGGGATTTACGACCATCGCCAGTCAGTTAACACCCAAACAGCTGATCAAGGAGTTGGATTTTTACTTTTCTGCCTTTGATCGAATTATTGGACATTATGGTCTGGAAAAACTAAAGACGATTGGGGATGCCTATATGTGTGCCGGAGGCCTGCCTGTACCGAGGGAAAATCACGTTGTCAATATGGTTCGGGCAGCCTGGGATATTTGCGATTTTATGGAGAAAACAAAACAGGAACGTCTCACTAAAGGAAAACAAAATTGGGACATCCGGATGGGTATCCACGCCGGCCCGCTGATGGCCGGTGTGATTGGTAAAAAGAAGTTTGCCTTCGATATCTGGGGCGATACCGTCAATATCGCGTCACGACTCGAAACCGCTGGCGCTCCCGATAAGATCAATATTTCAAAAAATGTTTATGAGGTTGTCAAAGGGGATTTCGATTGTGAATATCGAGGCAGAATTGCTATCAAAAACCATGGAGAAATTGATATGTATTTTGTCGTGGGTAAAAGCTAGATTCTCAACTACGCCAGCAGCATTTTGTCGTCAGCAAGCTCTTCGCCCTGAACCGCGTAAAATTTAGATAGCAGATCATTGACGGTCAACTTGCTTTTCTCTTCGCCCCGGGCGTCAAAAATAATCTTGCCCTGGTGCAGCATGATCAGCCTGTTGCCAAGTTGAATGGCATGCTTCATTTGATGGGTGACCATCAGGGTGGTGAGTTTCTTCTGGGTCACGATTTCCTGGGTCAAATCGAGTACCTGCTGGGCTGTTTTCGGGTCGAGGGCCGCAAGATGCTCGTCCAGGAGCAGGACTTCCGGTTTGACCAAGGTTGCCATCAGCATTGTCAAAGCTTGTCTTTGCCCTCCTGAAAGCAGCCCCGCCGTATCCAGCAGGCGGTTTTCCAAGCCGAGGCCCAGTTGCTGCAATTCCTGCTTGAAAAAACTGCGATCCCGGGATTTGACGCCGAAGCCCATTCCGCGCTTCTTGCCTCTTTTATAGGCCAGGGCCAGGTTTTGCTCAATACTGGCATGGGCACAAGTGCCGAGCAGCGGGTCCTGGAAAACACGGGCAATCAGTTTTGCTCTTTTAAATTCCGGCCACTGGGTAATGTCCTGATCCCCGATTTCTATCTTTCCGCTTTCGATGGGATAGGTTCCCGCAATGCAGTTTAACAAGCTCGATTTCCCGGCTCCGTTGGATCCGATGATCGTGATGAAATCACCTTCTTCAACTTTCAGGGTGACATCATCGATAGCCAGGATCTCGTTGGCACTACCCTGATGAAAATATTTGATAAGACTGGATAGTGTAATCATACTTTTTTCAACTTCTTCTTAATTGTGGGCGCAGTTAAGGCAATAATAACCAGCAGGGCTGTGATTAAATTCAGATCGCTGGGGTTGACCGAAAAACGTCCCATTTCCAGACCGAGGGCCAGTGCGATGGCCATCCGGTAAATAACGGAACCGACCAGGACGGCGATGATCGCCCGGGGGATTGTTTTGTCACCAAAAACCGTCTCCCCTACAATAACCGATGCCAGCCCGGCGATGATGGTTCCTACGCCCATGTTAACATCAGCTGCTCCCTGGTTTTGCGCGATCAGTGAGCCCGCCAAAGCAACCAGGGCATTGGATAGACCGACACCCAGGATAATGATGGTATGGGTATTGACCCCTTGAGCTGTAATCATCTGGGGGTTATCCCCCGTGGCCAGAAGTGAAAGTCCGATCTCCGTGTATAAAAACCAGATAACCCCCACAACAATCAGGGCGGCAAATGCCACAAAAAACATAGTCGAAGCCAGGTATCCGGGAACCCCAAAGTTGATCAAGGGGTCAAAGACCGTATCCGTGGCCAGCAGGGAGATGTTGGGCCCATCCATGATTCTGATGTTGATCGAATATAAAGCGATCATCGTCAGAATGGATGCCAGAAGATGCAGGACTTTTAATTTGGTATTGAGGATAGCAGTTACCATTCCGGCTAAAAATCCACCAAAGCCGGCTAACAGCAAAGCTATGAAAGGGTTGATGCCACTTGTTAAAGCTAAAGCGGTGATGGATGCGCCAAGGGGCAGGCTACCATCCACCGTCAGATCAGGGAAATCGAGAATTCTGAAGGTTAAATAAACCCCGATTGCCATGATCCCGTAGACAAGGCCTTGTTCCAATGCACCAAGTGCTGCATACCAGGACATGTAATTATTTCTTTGCTAATGGTTAAAAATGAGCCTCCCTCGCGGTATTGCCGCGAGGGCTGGAAGTACTGACGACCGTCATTACTACTTGATAACTTTATCGGCTTTTTGAATCAAGGATTGGGGTACGGTCACGCCCATCGCTTTAGCAGCGCTTAAATTTAAATGTAAAAGAAGCTGATCCTGTGTTTCCACGGGGGTTGTCGCAGGATTCGCGCCCTCAAGAATCTTTTTGGCCATTACGCCGGTCTGGTATCCATGTTTGTAATAGTCGAATCCCATGGCGGCGACGGCACCTCTGGGAACCGAAGCCACGTCAGCAGCAAAGATCGGTAACTGGTTTTGCCTGCCGACCTTGACAGCAGATTCAAACGCAGAGACAACGGTATTATCAGTTGGGATGTACGCGGCTTCTGCTCTGCCCACCAAGCTTTTGGCTGCCTGGTATACTTCACTTGATTTGGATGCAGTGGCTTCTACAACCTGGAAACCCATTTCAGAACCTTGCTTCTTGATCATTTTAACCAGTACTTTGGAGTTGGCTTCTCCGGAATTGTAAATGACGCCCAGTTTTTTAAGCTTTGGAAAAAATGTTCTCAACATCGTCATATGTTTTTTGATGGGCAGCAGATCCGAAACCCCGGTGATATTTTTGCCTGGTTTTTCCCAGCTTTTGACCAATCCGGCTGAAACAGGGTCAGTGACTGCGGTAAAAAGCAAGGTCCGCTGCAGGTTCTTGGGGGCTTTTTTTAGCGCCTGTGCACATGCCTGAGCTGTGGGAGTGGCGATTGCCAGAATCAGGTCCGGCTTTTCGCCTAAAATCTGCTGGGCAATCTGATTGGCTGTCCCCATATTTGCCTGGGCATTATGCACTTTATAGTCAACATCTACGTTTTGAGCTTTCAAGGAATCCTGAAATCCTTTCAATACAGCATCTAACGCTGGATGTTCAACAAACTGATTGACTGAAATGCGATAGGTTTTGGCTTGAACGCTGACAGATAGACACAGACTTAAACCGATCAGTGCGGCAAATAATTTTTTCATATAATCCCTTATATTTTGAGTGTTTCTGTTGATAAGAACATACGGATTCCAAAAACGGGAGAAGCCCGCAATTTCTTTGGAATCGAAAATCATTGAAAAAAAATCCCCTTGGAAAGCATCTAGATTTTACCAAAAAATGCCTAAAAGCAACTCTATTTTACTCCAAATTCTGATTCTGATTCATGGAGCGCCTGTTTCATTGTCGCTTTTTTCCATCCGTTGGGATTTGTTATTTCCAATCGATGATGATTTATCAGGTTTCTGCTTTTTTGTCAGCCTCAACAAATCGGGTCATGAGGTGATTAAAAAAACGGACACAGGTGCCCTCATAGAGCTTGTCTTCCCGGAATCTTTCAGGCTCCCCGGGCTTGCTGAAATCGCACTGGATCAGTGTCTGGCAATCCGAATATTTGAAATTGTCTATGAAATCCCGGTATAAGTCATTCACCTCTGCGATTGCTTTTTCGCGTTGCGACTTCTCTTCGAGGGGGACACAGCTGAGGCCTTTGCCGTGACGGAGTCCAATGGCGATGCTGCTGCCAATCAACAGGCCACAAGTTGTTTTTCCAGTATTGATAGCGCCGGAATAGCCGGCAGATGCCCAGGAATAGCCTTTGCGGTCGGGGTCCCAGATTTCCTGCAGTCCCTGCAGGGTCGCTTCTGCTCAGGTGCCTTCTTGAAATGTCTTAAAGGCTCTTTTGATCACGTCGGCATAAAATTGATCGTCTCTCATATTGCTCCTCTTAGTTGAGATTGTGGGTTGTTGAACAATTGAAGCTATTTCAGTGTCTGGTAGGAATCGATTGCCAGAATATTGCAACCATCTGAAAAACCGGCTGGTGGAATGCCCAAGGCTTGAATAAGCCTGGCCCAGTAGTTGACCTGCGCAATAGTTGTCGCCAGAACGACGATCTCTCTTTCATCAAATGCAATTTTTAGTTTTCTGATGAATTGTTCCGAAAAAACAATGGGTGTTTGAGAAATCAAGCGAACATACTCCAGCGCGGTCTTTTCCCTTTCATTCAGCGAGTCCACTTCAGTAAATGGCTTAATATCTCTCAGTGCCAGAATTTCCTCTTCGGATATGCTCTGCCCCGCATAATCGAGCCCATTCATATCAATACAAAAGGGGCAGGAGACGACAAATGATGTTTGCATCCGCACCAGTTTTAATAAACGCTGGGAGATAGTTTTATCCTTGTGAACAACCAGTGCTTCCAGAATACCAGAGCCAAAGGCGGATTTGGGAACCCATGAGATCAGTCGGGCGGGGAGCATTTTCTTGCCGGTACTTTTTTCTGCAACCCAGATACCCAGCCTTAGTAGCAACGGAATGCGGTGTGGTGGTTTAATATAGCCGTTCATCCTGCCTCAGCCCAGACCGACATAAAATGTAATACTACTGAGTGTCTTTTCCATAAATTGGGCAGCGGTGCTGATGAACCAGGGTAGGAATAGGATCAGCAGAACCACGACACCCACCATTTTGGGAATTATGGCCAGTGTCATTTCCTGGATCTGGGTTACCGCCTGAAATATAGATACAGCCAATCCAAGGACCAGCGCTGTGATCAGCAGGGGTGCTGATAGTTTGACCGCAGTGGTGATCGCTTCAGTTGCAAATGAAACAACAAATTCGGGTGTCATCTTTTACTCCTACGCTGATATTTAACGCCTTCAGTTGGCGGTGATTGCCGTGGCGACTACTGGTCTATCCGATTTATTTCGGGTTTGTGGCTTAGGGATCGTACAAAAATAACTTGGCATAATCTGTCCGCAAAAGTCCCGTAAAGATTGGACATTTTGCAGACAAAATGCCAAGTAATTTTTGAGCCGACCCTTAACCGGTAAAGCTTTTTACCAGTGATGCGGTGATGAGATACCATCCATCGACCAGCACAAACAACATAATTTTAAACGGTAACGATATCATGATAGGCGGCAGCATCATCATACCCATCGACATCAGGACCGAAGATACCACCATGTCGATAACCAGAAATGGTATATAGATTATGAACCCCATCTGAAAAGCGGTTTTCAACTCGCTGATAACAAAAGCCGGTATCACGACATAGAGAGGTACTTCTTTGTAATTTTTAGGTTGTTTTAGTTTGGCAATCCGCAAAAAAAGAGCCAGATCCTTCGGACGGGTAAAATGACCCATCCACTTTTTTATGGGTTCACCCGCCCTTTCGAAAGCAACTTCCTGTCCGATTTGTTTATCGAAGTAGGGTTTCAGGGCCTGATCATAAACCTGTGTCCAGGGATCGGCCATGATAAAAAAAGTCAGAAACATGGCGAAACCGAGCAGGACCTGATTGGGTGGTGACTGCTGCGTTCCCAGAGCGTTGCGGATAAAAGAGAGGACAATGATGATCCGGGTGAATGATGTGGTCATGATTAGAATTGCAGGCGCCAGAGATAATATGGTCAACATCGCGATAATTTGCAATGTTGAGGCGACCTGATCCGGGTTGGACGATTGTCCGATTTCCAGATTAAAGCTGGGGATTGGAACTGTTTGCGCAATTGCGCTGGATCCCATCAGCAATCCCGGGATCATGAAAAAGACAATTCGAAAAAACATGTTCGATTTCATATTTCAGCCAGTGACTGAATGTGTAAGGAGCAATTAGCGCAAGCTTAGGTTAGGATAGTGCTGGTTATAAGACTATCCTGCTTTTCAGTGATTTACAATGGATAAATTGATTATGTCGATTCGGTCTGAAAATTTCAGCGGCTTGCTGGGAAAATAATCGAAATAAACTGATTAATGAACCGAGTGATAAATTTCTGCTTTTTGGTATAGATATCCCAGTCCGTTTTTTCTTTCAACTCCTGTGCAAACACGTTCAATTTGACGTTATAAGAGAGCTGCATCGTTTTTAAAGCAAGGTTTTGCCTGGTATAAACAGTTCGCCTGTCTGTCGGCAGAGTCCGGCGCAACTCAGCCCGGTTTTCAAATTCCAGCTTTTTTTTCTTCCCCTTCCACTCATTTTCCAGGGAGTAGTATGCTTTTACTGCATTTTGAATCCCAAGACTTTCACTTTTGTAGGGACCCCGCACTTTCAGTTGAAAATAGGGACGTTTGGCCAGCAGTTGAAATAGATATGCCCCGTATCGTTGTCTTTCTTTTACAGAATCATGTTTTTGAATCTGGTTTTTTCTAGCAATCTCAAAAAGAAGTCCGAGCAATTTTTCACTCCATTGAAAGACCAGTCTGTTTTTCTGGCTGGAAATTTTCAGAGGTTCTTCCAGCGGGACAAACTGAATCAGAACATCATTGGCATGCAGGCTTTTGATCAGGTTTTGGGAAAAAACATGTTGCCTCAATAACAGCTCAAACTGCTTTTTAAAAAGTTGCAGATCGTCGCTTTGCAGGGACAGGTTTATCAGGATATCAATCGTTGGCAGATGATAGCGGTCGTGTTGTTGAGAGATCAGGCCGAGCCGCTTGGCTTCTTCCAAGTTTCCGTCCATGGCTGCATGCAGCGTTTTTTTATAATCGAGATCCCGATAATGGGGAATGATGCGTTCGATAGTGTCGAGGGTGTTTTTTAGTGCCCGGTTTTTATGATACTTAATTTGTAAACGAGAGAGCTTGTCCAGTGCATAAATATCGGGTGTAAGCCTGACCAGTTCTTCTAATTTACCGGTCTGTATGTATGATGGGGGGTGATTCTGGATTCTAATATAGTGGTATTGACCTGCAATCCATGGCAGGAATATGGTCCAGATGACAATTAATACGGCCAACGTCGGTAGACCGGATATCATTCTATTCCGCAGCACAGGGGCACTTTGTCCCGCCAGATTTTTACGGAGATGAATTTTATTGAGAATCAAAATCAGTGCAATCAGCGTGTAGATGGGTAGTTTCATAACCATCATCCGGGGTGCCACAGAAAAGCTGCCATGGATATGATAGGCCAGAAAACCACCTGCGATGCCGATCCCCAACTTTATTTGTGTGGTGCTTGTGCTTGAGCTTCGCAGCAGTCTGATCAGCAGATAGATCAGATAAATCCAGAAGATGGTGAAGGCGATCAGGCCGATCAGCCCACTCTCCTGCACGTATTCCAATATTTCGGAATGCGCATGGTTATAGCTGTCTTCGAAGTGAAACAGTTTTGCGTCTGGATCGACGAAGGAGAAAAACAGGTTGTAAGAGCTCCCTAATCCAAAACCCACCCAGGGTGAGGATTTGATGGAGTTGATGGCGGTTTGCCACGGTAGCAGGCGGCCTAACCAAGCTTGGAGGGTAAAAAGCTGCGCGAACCTGGATTCCTTGAACAAGCCAGGATTGGCGTAAATGACGATGGTCAGGCTGGCTAAGATAATAATCCCAACGCCATAAAAAATTAGAATCCGTTGACGCCAGTATCGAGGCGCAAAAAAATGAACGTAAAGATAACTGACCAGGGCCAAGCTCAACAAAAATGCCGCAATCGCCGCTCGGGTTTGTGCGAGTAACAGACTCACACTTCCAAATAAAAAAACAGTGGCGTAAAACCGATGGATTCGGGTATAGGTTGGCCGAGAGTCGATTTTAGCAGGGGCCTGAAAGAGGGTTTCCGGAATAGCGAAGATCAGCAAGGTTGGCAGGAGGATAATCAGGAATCCGGAAAAGTAATTTCGGTGCCCGAATGTTGCCTTGACCATCTGCACAGGCTCCTGCCAGGCTATTGGATGCAAACCGGTTCTTTCAAGAATGGACCAACAGCCATTGTAAATGACGGTGATTCCGATAAAGAAGATGAATAGCCTTAGGTCATCTTCCTGCCTGACATTTCGATACAAATATACCACCCACAATAGCAGGACGAGATTTGTGGCCAGTTCATAGCGAAAATTATAATTAAAACTCCACTGGTGCCATATCAACCCGGGAAAGGTTGCCAGAAGTGGGATTGCGATAATCCCCCAGATCTTCCAGGGAATCTGGTCATCGGTCGTAGTTGGGAAAAAGGGGATATTACGGAATGCAAAAAAAGTGACCCCCAGAATCACCAGCACGATTTTGTAGCTGTTCACATGATAGAACATGTGGGAAGTCGAGGTGTTTACAAACAGGAAAATCAAGCCAGGGATGAGAAGAGGTGCGGAGAACCAATCTTTTATCGGGGTCAGTTTCATGCTAGAGAACAGGTTGAGTCTTGTAAAATTGGTTTTGAATTCCTGTTTATCGAGATTGATGTATTTAAGCAACCCCTAAAATGTTTTTTCAAAGATTTCATGTTTTTTGCATTTACTTCACGAACGAAATAGAATGACCCTGAAACTCAATGGTTGCGCCAAAAAACCAATTTGTAGGGTATCCCTGGATTCCCTTCAATGGCGGAGCAAAGTTGAATGAGCTTTTCTGAGAAACCATTTAAATAACCGAGGCGGGTCATGTTCATTTATTTTTGCGCTATAACAAATCTTCACTCACCTTTTGATTGAAAAAGGCTACCGTTTAAATACACTGGAAGTCTGAGTGGGACAAAAAGGCTATCCTGACAGGGACGGTTTTTTTTAGATAGCGGGAATCTCACCGTGCAGGCCTGAGGTTGATTGAATCTATGTCTGACAAGCTGGATTCGGGCAATGATATGATGGCTTTATCGTTAACAGCATTTGGCACGATGATATTCCGGTATTGATTAATTATTGTAAGGATTGTTTTGAATAACGCAGTTTTCCAGCTTCTTTATCAGTTTGAAGGAGCGGTCACCGAAAAACAGATAAGACAAGTACTGAATTTAAATAGTCGCAGCGAAATCGATCAACTTCGCAACTTATTAGAGATCGATAAGCGATTTGTCAGGCCTAGTGACTCTGGTTGGACATGTACCCCACTGGAAATGCTTGTTGAAGATCGACCCATTTCGGAAATTGAGTTTGTTATCACTGATTTGGAAACAACCGGCTCTATTAAAGGAAAAGACAGAATTATCGAGATAGCGGCCCTAAAAGTGAAGAATGGCCAGGTAATCGATAAATTTGAGTCACTGGTCGATCCACAGAAAAAAATACCCTGGCAGATTGTCAATCTAACAAAAATAAACAATGAAACAGTTGAGAATGCACCAATGATTGAGGAAGTTCTGCCACAATTCACTCAATTTGCTGAAAATGGTATTTTTGTCGCTCATAACTCTCTTTTTGACTACTCATTCATCATGTCGGAATTGGAGCGTCTTAATCTGAAAGTTTTTAACCCACAGATAGAGATTTGTACCTTTCGGCTGGCTAGAAAACTGTTGCCGAATGTCAGAGCGCGTGGCATCAGTGGGTTGTGCATCTATTTCGATTATGAGATGGAAAACCGGCACCGGGCCATGTCTGATGTGCTGGCAACAAAGTTCTTTCTGGATCGCTTTTTACAGCAACTGGAAAAAATGGACATTAAAACGCTCTATCAACTGATAGAGTTTCAAAAGGATCGCATGACGAAGAAAGAGTTGATCAAGCGCATTAAACGCCTGCGGAAAAAACGCTCCAAGGCGACGATAACAAAACTGGTTATCCCGAACTGATTTGATGTGAAATGATCTGTTCAGCTAGAATTAATAAGGCCCAAAAATTTTGGCGGAGTTTGGGATCGTACAAAAATAACTTGGCATACTCTGTCCGCAAAAGTCCCGTAAAGACTGGACATTTTGCGGACAAAATGCCAAGTCAACGCGTTTCCTAGACGCTAATGGGAAACGCTTGAGTAATTTTTAAGCCAACCCTTAGGCAAAACCAAGTGGCGTTTTTCTCAATTCAAACTGTTTCCAATGCAAGAGCATACATTGTCACCCACTCATCTGAAACTGATACAGCGACTGGCTCAAACCGGAAACCTTTCCGTGGAGAGTCTGATTGAGCAATGGAACTCAGCCCTGGCAAAGCAAGCGACATTTCGAGAACATCTCCTCAAATTAGGTGCTATCAGCGAAAAGGTGTTCCAGGAAGCTGTCAGCGATATTGTCAAACTTCCCTTTGTAGATCGGCTGCCCCAGCTGATGCCGAATTTTCAGAATGCGTTTACCCAGGCGGTTCCCATCCGCTTTGCAAAAAAGTACCTGTTTTACCCTTATGAATTTGATGATGAAAAACTGGTATTCGTAGTTATCAATCCCTGGCCAAGCGTCATCTACGAAGAAGCTGCCCGGGCCTTGAAACGGCAGTCGTTTTCTTTGGTGGTTTCGACGGAGAAGGTGATTCTCGACACGATCAATCTGAGTTATGACCGAAATTCAAGTTCGGCTGAAGAAGCGGCGGAGGTTCTGGAGGATGACGCTGATCTAGCTTACCTGGACCATTTCTCAGTGGATGAAACCGAAGATTTGCTCGATGCAGAAGATGAAGAGCCTATTAAAAAACTGATGAATTCCATTCTGGTTCAGTCGGTCAGAGATCAAAGTTCGGATATTCATATTGATCCCAGCCCTAAAGAGACCATTGTTCGCAATCGAATTGATGGCGTACTGCATAAAATAACCACAGTGCCTAAAGCGGGGCATATTCCCCTGGTCAATCGAGTGAAAGTGATGGCTGGCCTCGATATTTCAGCTAAAAACAAGCCTCAGGACGGCCGGACAATGATTATCCACGCCGGCCGAAAAATTGATATCAGGGTTTCGACAATTCCAACTGTTCACGGTGAACAGGCAGTTTTACGTCTCTTGAACCAGAGTCAGGGAATTATACCCCTCAAGGAACTTGGGATGGCTGAAGATATCGCTGAACAGATGGAAGTTCTGGTACGTCAACCCCACGGTATTATCCTGGTGACCGGACCAACCGGATCTGGTAAGACAACCAGCCTCTATTCCGCCTTAAACCGGATTAATGCAAACGAAAAAAATATTGTTACCATCGAAGACCCGGTTGAGTATCGGATTAACAACTATGGGCAAATGCAGGTCAACGAAAAAATTGGGGTCACATTCGCCAAAGGTCTGAGAGCTATGCTGAGACAAGACCCTGATGTGATTATGATTGGAGAAATGAGGGATACGGAGACGGCCCAGATTGCCATTCAGGCATCTCTGACGGGGCATCTGGTCCTGAGTACGATTCATACCAACGAAGCCGCAGCGACCGTGATTCGCCTGATAGATATGGGAATTGAACCCTATCTGGTCACCAGCACCGTCACGGCAGTTTTGGCTCAGAGACTGGTTCGAAAAGTATGCAGCCACTGCAAAGCACCATATTCCATAGGAAAGGACAGGCTTCTCAAATTGGGTTTTAGCAGTCAGTTGCTGGAAACTCATTTTTCAGGGACGCTCTGGAAGGGCGACGGTTGCCATCGCTGTCTGCAGACGGGATATCAGGGACGAATCGGTGTATTTGAGCTGTTGTTGATGAATGATGAAATCCGCAAGGCAATCAATAAATCGACAGATGCCGCCGCGGTGAAGCAAGCTGCACTTTCAACAGGGATGAAAGGTATCAAATATGATGTTTGTCATAAAGTTCTGACAGGCGAGACAACTGTTGAAGAAATGTTACGGGTGGTTATTACTGAATCTGGAAAATCGTAACTGTTTCAGCTCCGGTTGATCCAGCGGAGCAACATTTCGATTTTAGATGGGTTGAATAAGTAATTGAATACTGATAGTTATTGGTTTAGGAACAGAAAATCAGCAAATAGAATATTGAGGAGATATGTTAAATAGAAACCTTCAAGAGTCTACCATGCCAGCATATAATTTTCGCTTGGTGTTTAAAGCGCTGTTAGTAGTTGGATTTATTATTGTGTCTTGCGTTGCACTCATAAATTTCTTTTTTCTGGATAAGATCGCTGCGACAAATGTCAGGCAGATAAAAGAAATGGCCGAAACGACATCGGTGATTGTGTCGGATCTGGCTCTCAGTAGTTTTTATAGCAGGGATAAAACTCAAATCATCAATGTGCTGGATACAGTTACGAAACAGGATAGCAGCCATGAATCGGGCTTATTGCAAATTTCAGTGATACTATTCCCGAGTGGGGTCTATTATGCGTCAACAAATAAAGAGTTTCAAAACAGGAAAGCGGGCCGGACCCTCCTGAAGAAAATTGAATTGAACGAGGAAAAGCAGACTGTGGCTGAGTTGCTGAACTATGAAGTCAATAGTCGTTCAATGACAGTTCTACAATTCCTGAGAAATATCATTGTCAGTCAGAATGGCGAAGAAAAAAGGGTTGCCACCGTACAGGTTCTATTCGATTTTAACAAAATACTAAAAAAGTCAAGAGAGACACTTTTTATAATGGGTGGACTGATTCTCCTCTTGTGCTCTGCACTGATCTTCATCCTTTATCTACCGATTTCAAGGACCTATACGAAGTTGTATGAGGGAATGGCTGAGGTAACAGGGAACAATTTTAGTTTTTCCCTCTTGAGTCGAACCGGTGATGAGACAGGCATTCTGTTTGGCGCGTTTAATCGGATGAATCGTCACCTGCAAAATTATTTCAAGAAAGGTCAGGATTCTCACATAGAATCTCTTCAGGAAGGGAATGAGATAAAAAGTGTCCCTGCTGAGCATCTGCTGAGGAAAACTGAGATTACCTGTTTATGTGCCAGAATTCCGGACATTCAGGAGGTTATTGAAAAAAGTGCACCCAGCGCGGTGGATGAATATATCACCAAATTTATCGATCCGTTTGAAAAAATCGTGCAGGAATATGGCGGCCAAATTACTAAAATTCTGGGGGACAAGGTTTATACTCTGTTCGAAGGAATAAACAGCATGGATAATTCTGTTAGAATGGCGCTTAAGATCACTCATATCTGGCAGATGGCTAATCATGAACAGAAGGTCTTGAATCGCAAACTTAACAACTATGGAATCGGCCTTCATTCGACAGAGAGTATCGCTGGTTCACTAAGTCGTATGTCAGGCAGTTACACATTTATCGGCGAAGCTGCCAGTATTGCAGAAAGACTTTGTGACTGCGCTCAGATGGCGGAAATTCTGATCAGTTCTTCCATGATGGATAAAACATCGGGGGCATACCAGCATCAGGTCGTAAAACCGATGGCAATAGAAGACCTGAAAATGAGCGCGGACGTGATATTGATTACAGCACTGCCCACGGATAGTATCCACACCGAGATGCCGTTTGAAGCTGGACTGGCTGATGGCGGTGGGATCGAAATTTCAAAGTCCTCTTTTGAATCTTCGATTACGGATATGCTGGAAGAAACATTGATAACATCCCCTTTGGAACCCTTGAAAAAGGAAGATCTATCCAATCCGGATGTTGAGAATGGCTTTTCGGATTCGGGCATCACCGGGGAAACATTCGGCGACGTTTCCGATTCCCTGTGGGAGAAGTTTGGATCGGCAAAAAAGGAAGGTAGTTGAGAGACTGTATGTCGAGGCGAAGCTGATATCGGCTATATAATTGTGTAATCCGCACGTGCGGTGATACTGTAAATGAAAATGCCTATGAGTTCATGAATGACAAGATTGGCCTTCGCCAATGAAACGCTGGCAGGAAGAAAACTTCTAAAATCGTTCTCCATGTTCCCAGCCATATAATCCACAGGATAAATGTCCACATCAAGTCCAACTTTTTTAAAGCAACCACGGGCACGAAACATGTGAAAAGCGGAAGTGACCAAGAGCAGTTTTTTCATTTTGCGGTTCTCAAGCAGCTTGGCGGTCATGACTGCATTTTCATAGGTGTTGCGTGATGCGTCGTCGATCAGAATCTGCTTCTGACTCAAGCCCCATTGCAGGGAAAAATCCCTGAGAACTCTTGCTTCCGGGTTGTTTTGCTGGAGGAGAGACCCGTCACCACCTGATATAATCAGAACATCAGCTCTGCCTTGTTTGACCAGGTTTATACCTGCCAGAATCCGATCAACAGCTCCAGAAAATTCGATCCGGTCAACATCACTGTTTCCGTCATCTGTCATGCCACTGAGAACAATGACAGCGTCATAGTGATCCTGTAGTCGGGACGGTTTTTCAATATGCTCCAGCCGATATAGCAGACTGTCGGCGAAATAACCGGTGGAGAAAAGATAGAGCACGAAAAAAATTGGATAGAGAATCAAACGGGTGGATATTCGCTTTGTACCTTTTAACAGGAAAAACAGCAGCAATACCAGAATGATGAAGAGGGGATCAATCAGAAAAGTAATCATCTTGGAAATGTAAAAAAACATCCAGCCTCTTCCAGTTATAAAGGAAAATGAATAAAGTGAGAGAAAGTCAGTTAGAATCGGTAGTAACCGCTCAAGGCGATGGTAATCCCGCTGAAATCGAGATTGACACTGTCACCCGGGTCCTGGTCGAATGGATCGTTTGATGTTTTGACACTATTGGCGGTGACCGCTCGAAATTCGGTCACCAGTCCCCCCCGTTCCCCGAGTTTAACCTGAACCCCGACGTTACGTGAGACTGAAAATCCTACAAAGTTCGTTGTAAATTTTTCGCCACCCACCTTTGTCGTTTTGAAATCACCCAAAATAAGGCCCCAGCTAATTCCGAAAAACGGGTGTAGTAACTCTTCGAACGGGTCCATGAAGAACAGCCGGATCTTGAAATTGGTCAGGTATACGTCCATGTTAATGGCGGGACCGGTGACAACATCGGCATCGCCTGCATATACATCTTCGGATGTAGATGAAAAATTGATGAACTCAGCCCCATAGGCCATTCCGGGCATATATTGAAAATCCAGTGGCATAATCCGGATCCAGCCGAAATTAAGCACGCCTGCTGGTGAATTTCCCCCTGCAAAAATGCTGTTTCCTGAAAACTGATAATAAATGCTTTCAGTAAACCCATAGTTGAACAGCCCCCAGTTAAACTGATCGGGGTAATTTCCGGCAAGTCCTGCTTGACCAGCATTGGGCTGTCCAGGGACAAGCGGAGCGTCGACATAGATGTCTTCCTGAGCTGCGACAGTCGCGGTCATCGCTATCAGCAGCATCGTTGCAGCCAGAATTTTAAAAAACCTTTTTTTCCGCATACAAGGTTGTTGATTGAGTGTCTGGTCGTACAGAAAATGGTTTTACCAGGGGGTATAGACTCCGTCTGGTTGATGTTAGAAGATGTTACTCGAGAAATCTACCAATCCGATCGAACCGGTATCCGGAAAAAAGGCTTTGCTGAGGGTCGTGGGACCAATAGATAATCACCCCTTTTCCTTCTGCCGAGCTTTCATCGACGAATCCCCATGAACGGCTGTCTTTGGAATTTCTCCGATTATCGCCCATTGCCCAGAGTTTCCCTTCTGGTACTGTCACCTTGATGTGCTCCGGCAGTGTCATCAGACTATTGTCATAGTAAACGAAATCTGCTTTTTCCACTTCTCCATTGATATACACCGTTTCACCAATAACTTCAACTGTATCACCACCCACGGCAACGATTCGCTTGATAAAATCGATCGACGGGTCTTCAGGATAGGGAAAAACGACAATGTCGTTGCGCTCAACTTTATCAGGAAAAAGTTTGATATCCGTAAATGGAACGACAAATCCATAAGCATGCTTACTGACAAATAGGTGATCTCCAATCTCAATGGTGTGGATCATCGAGCCGGTTGGAACGCGGTAGGGAGCGTAGAGCCAGGTTCGAAATATCATAGCGACGATCAAAGCAAAAATCAGTGCTTCAACCCACTCCCTGATTGTTTTGTTTTTTATTATTCGTTCCAGATTGATAATTTTCTTCATGGGTTACCTTCAATAAAAGTCTTTGTAGATTTATGTCTATATTGTTCAACCAGTATAGCGAATATTTTTGATCTTTATCTAAATAAAAGTTCAGATGTTTGATTTAAAAAGGTTATCCACCAAGGTCGGCCAGGCGGCCATCCCTGTCTGAATTTGATACGATGATCAAGAGCGTTTGTGGAAACGGGTTTGCTCGATAAGCGATTTTAGTGCCTCACTTTTGAAAAGCAAGGCACAACTGCCATAAAATATGATACCAAATCCAATCAAAAGACAGACATTCAATAAAACAGGTTGCTCCCGCGCAATAATGTATGTTTTGAAGCCCCAAAGTGCTATCAACAGCAGTGTACTGAGCATGACTGTTTTTGCCAGCCGTTTTCCCGAAAAAAACAGACCGATTCTACATTTCATCAGTTTATGCAGGTAAAGTACCAGCAGGACAGTTTGCACAACCTGACTCAGGCTATTGGCTCCGGCGATACCCAGATGCCCGGTGGTTCTTGAAAAAACCAGCGCAGCAACAGTATTGACAATCAAGATCACAGCGGCAATCTGGACGGTATGCCGGATCCATTTACCCGCTTGAAAAAGGGTCAGCAGTATCCGGTTCCAGGAGATAAATATTAATCCGAGAATATGATATCGTAGTGCCCCGGCTGTCAAGGACACAGAAGTCGCATCAAACGCACCTCTGGCGAAAAGCAGGGTCACGATCTCATCACCAATCATAAAAATACCAACTGTCGCTGGGAGCGCAATGAAAGCGGTTATTTCGATGATGCGTTGCATCTCGGAGCTGATCGTATCCAGGCGTTGCTCTGCAAAAAGTGTTGAAAAACGGGGTAAAAAGACAGTTGTAATGGAGATGATAAAAACCCCGATGATCAATTCAAGTAAGCGGTTGCTGAAGTTTAAAGAGGAAATGGCGCCTTCGTCGAGGCTTGAGGCAATGAAATTACTGACAATAATATTGATTTGATAGATGCCGGTCCCAAAAATCGTGGGAAGTATTAAAGTGATCACCTGTCGGATTTTTGGATCAGCAAGATTGATCCTGGATAGAAGCTGTAAACCGGTCTTTCTGGCTGTGGGCAGTTGAACCGTTAACTGGATGACCCCTCCCAGTAAAACCCCGATAGCAAACCCGAAAGTTGGATTGGAGAGCCGGGGAGCAAAAAACAGTGCGCAGGCAATGATGGAGATGTTTAGTAAGACCGGAGTCAAAGAAGAGATCCAGAAAATGGCAAAGGAGTTCAGTACACCCTGAAGAATCGCTGCCAGTGAGATGAAAAGGATATAGATGAACATGTACTGTGTCAGTATGACCGTCAAATGCAACGGTTCGCCATCAAAACCCGGGGCAAAAACATATCGAATGAGCCAGGGGGCGCTGAGAATGAACAAGAGGCTGAACAGGACCAGGGCAAAAGTGAACAGCCAGAAGAAATTTTTGGCGAAATCAAAGGCCCGTTTTTCGCCATCCTGATGAAGAATTTCATTGAAAACGGGGATGAAGGCGCTTGACATTGCTCCTTCCGCAGTCATGCGACGGAACAGATTGGGAATCGTAAAAGCCAGTGTAAATGCATCACTGTGGTAGCTCGTACCCAGCAAAGCTGCCTTGACGATTTCGCGCATCAGACCCAGAATTCTGCTGAAAAGCGTAATCAGGCTAACCAGGCCGATTGATTTGAAAAGGGCCTTGTTTTTTGATCGAATGGGTTGATTCATCTATCAACTTGGATGAAAGAGATTTTGATCGAGTGGCTCAGGCAATCCCTTTTCCCGATGTCGTTGTCACGAGTTTGCCATGCTTGACACCCTTGGTTCCGATCAATTCGTTGGATATTTTTTTTATCAGCGAAGGTTTGCCTTTAACGATTACCACTTCCAGGCAATGATGGGCATCGATGTGGACATGAAGGGTTGAAATGATCTGCTTTGTGTGAGCATGTTGATGTTCGATCAGTTTGTCTGACAGTTCTCTTGTGTGATGGTCATATACCAGCGTAATAGTCCCAAACGTTTCCTCATTTCCATGCTCCCACTGCTCTTCGACCAGCGTATTTCGAATCAGATCACGAATAGCCTCTGACCGGTTGACATAACCCTTTTTCGAAATTAACTGATCAAAACGTGTCAAGAGCCGTTTATCGATAGACATGCCAAAACGAATCGTGTTCATACTTGTACCTTTGGGTGTTTTTAGATAGCAAAACAAGTGAAATTTCTGATTTTACTTCCCAATAGGTGTACCTTTTACAACTCTAATGGTCAACGCCTATCCATCTGGAACAAAGGGGATTCGATTGTTGGCACGCTGTCCGCGATTTCTCTTGCGGCTCTCCGGTATGGTAGACACCGTTCCTGAAAAAGAACCCTTATTGACATAACAGTTTCTATTTTTTATGGTTTAGTTGTTACATATTTGAGATTTGTGACACGCTAGAATAGAAACAAGGATTGGTTCCCACCAGGGCTGTTTTCATTTTAAGAGGGATAACGTTGTGGGGGTTATCGGATGTGCATGTTTCAGGCACATTGGAAGTCGAAACAGCTCTCGAAAATTTGAATGAGATCAAATTAATGCATATTTCAGAGGGTGTCTTACCTGTATCCATACTGGTAGGCGGCGCAGTGATAGCTGTTACCGGAACTGCCATAGGTTTGAGGCGACTTGACTATAACCGGATTCCACAGGCGGGGGTTCTGGCAGCGTCTTTTTTCGTGGCATCGCTCATTCATGTCCCTCTTGGTGTATCGAGCGTTCATCTCATACTGAACGGACTGGTGGGCATGATGCTGGGTTGGGGCGCATTCCCGGTGATCATGATCGCGCTGATTCTGCAAGCTGTTTTTTTTCAGTTCGGAGGGTTTACCACATTGGGTGTCAATACCGTAGTCATGGCACTACCTGCTGTGCTGGTATCTTTTGCTTTCCATCCGCTTAAAAGGAAAAACGCCTCTGTTGTAACGGTTATATCTTTTTTATGCGGATTTTTTTCAGTCCTGTTCGCGGCTCTGATGATGGGCTTTGCATTTTTTCTGATAGGTGAGGCATTTTTCGAAGTGGGGACGTTTGTGGTGATCTCACATCTGCCGGTGATGATTATTGAGGGTATCATCACGGTGTTTTGTATCCGTTTTCTGATGAAGGTTCAGCCTTCCATGTTATACGTAAAGAAGGGGGTCATAAATGCCCGCAGTTAGTCATATCGGTCTATTTCGGATGAACATAAAAGATATGCTGGTTCGGGGGACATTGGTCTTAATTTGCTGTCTGTCTTTTTCAGGTTCCGCCTTAGCGCACCGTGTGATTATATTTGGTTGGGTCGAAGGCGACCGAGTGATGACACAAAGCAAGTTCAGCAGCAACCGGGTTGTTAAAGGCGGTGAAATTTCAGTTTATGATTCCACAGAGAATCGCATTCTGACCGGAAAAACAGACAAGCAGGGCGAATATTCTTTTCAAATTCCGGTTCAGGAGAGACTTAAAATTGTTTTATCAACTGCGGGGGGGCATCAGGCTGATTGGACGATTACCAAAAAGGAACTAGAATCCGCTAGCCATTTGAGTGATGACCTTCCCCAGACTCAAATGCATGAACCGGTACCGGGGGACTGTCAGAAAGAGACAGGTGCCGCTGTGATTGAAAAGATGTTGGACAGCAAATTGAGACCCATCATGCGGCATATTGCTGAAGCAAATCAAAAGCAGGTGTCCCTGCGTGATATTCTCGGTGGCATTGGCTACATCATAGGATTGGCAGGTCTGGCTGCTTATATGCGGTATCGCGGAAAAGAGAAGCAGGGATCATGATAGAGTCGTCCTTTGTCGATGGAAATTCATTGATTCACCGTCTGGACCCTCGATTCAGAGTCGCGATGGCTATCGGGATTTCTGTTTTTATTGCCCTCGCCGACAGGTTCCCGACGCTGCTCATCAGCCTGTTGCTGTCTTTGGTACTGGTTGCACTAGCTCGTTTAGGGACTATGCGTGTGTTCAGAAGACTGGTGGTAGTCAACGGCATGGTTCTGGTTTTCTGGTTGATCCTGCCGTTAACTGTAGCGGGCGATGCGATTCTTAATCTGGGACCGATCCTGCTGACTAAAGCCGGAGTTTTGCTGGCAGCAAGACTGACGCTTAAATCTAATGGTATTATACTGGCTCTGATTGCTTTGATGGCGACCTGTCCGGTGACGGCCATCGGGTATGCGATGAAGAGTTTGTGGATCCCCGAAAAAATCGTTTATCTTTTTCTGATCACCTATCGTTATATTTTCGTTTTAGAGCAGGAGTACCAGCGGTTGATGATGGCCGCAAAAATAAGGTGCTTTCGACCCGGGAACAATCTGCACACCTACCGTACGTTTGCCTATCTGATCGGAATGCTTTTTGTCCGGGCCTCTTTAAGAGGGGAGCGGGTCTATCAGGCTATGTGTTGTCGCGGTTTTAACGGCCGGTTTTACCTACTCTATGAATTCAGAGCCTCCTGGGTGGACTGGATTTTTCTGACCGCTTTGTCTTTGGTAATTTTATTATTAGGGTTTATGGAATGGGGAATGGTCCTTTGATCATGGATTTAAAAGACATCTGTTATGCCTATCACGGTGTCGACGATGTGCTCAGTCATGTCAATTTTTCTTTGCATGCAGATGAAAGAATGGGTTTGATTGGCGGGAACGGGAGTGGCAAATCGACATTTCTGCATATTATCATCGGCATTTTACGAGCTCATTCAGGTGAGATGACGATTTTCGGGGAGAGGGTCCGGACAGAGCAGGACTTTTTCCGCGTCAGGCAAAGGGTTGGCTTGCTGTTTCAAAATTCCGATGATCAGCTCTTTTCGCCGACGGTATTAGAGGACGTTGCTTTCGGTCCGCTGAACCTGGGTAAAGAGCCAGAGGAGGCGTGCGAGATTGCCAGGCAGACATTGACGGATTTACACCTCAGCGGTTTTGAAGATCGGGTGACCCATACCCTATCCGGTGGAGAAAAAAAACTGGTGGCATTGGCCACTATCTTAGCCATGCAACCGGAAATTCTGCTTCTGGACGAACCAACATCGGGTCTGGATGAAAGCACCAAGAACAGGCTCACTGAAATTTTAGGCAGCCTGGCGATCAGCTATATCATTGTCTCCCATGAATATGAATTTTTGATTTCCAATACCGATACGATCTACGGCATGAAAAACGGTATCCTGAAGTATCATGGTGATTCCTCTTCTCTTCACAGCCATTATCACAGCCATCCAGCCGGAGAAGTCTCTCATCAGCATTCGGACACTTAGTCTGCAATGCTGCTGCTGTGAAAGTTCCCCCGGGTTTGATGTCCATTGACTTAAAGGTTCTCCGTTGACAAGATATGTGACTAAACCATTCGAAATTATTGAGCAGTGGACCCAACCGATCAATGAAAGAGATGGCACAAATCGATGTGACGAACTCCATGTCAGCCCTTTTCACAGGTGACATCGCTCTGGACAATCTTTCGGGATGGGTGATTTGGGAATTGGTCTTAGCTGTCGCCTTTGTCATTCTTAGCACCTTGACGGTCTACTTTTTTCTGGCAAAGAGCGGTCTTTTTAAGAAAAAACGGAAGAGAAAGTCTGTTCCTCGAAAAGGCCGTGAGAAGCCAGAGACAAAACGTATCGTCAGGAAGAAATCTAAGAAGATTAAACCTGTCTTAAAAAAAGGGAAGAAGAAAGTTATTGGGAAAGCAAAACAGAAATCCGGCATTTCCAACCTGAGAAAGATGCCTTTTATCCTCGACCCGAACGCCATCAGGTCGTATACTAGTAAGTATCTGGCAGTGAAGAAAATCAAAGCGAACTGGGAAAAAATCTTGCTCGTTGGTGTCGACTCTGCTAGCAACCGCCTCGAATTGGCTGTTTTCCTGCTGACAAAGGAGTTCATGTGGCGCCTCGGTGCTGGCGATGTGATTGAATATCATCAGCGTGCTGTTAAACCGACTAAATTCTTTAAAAATAAGGGGATAAATAAGACTTTTGAAAAAGCAGCTGCTTTGATCAGTGTCGGTATCGTCACGGAAATAGCGGACGAAGAGCAGAAAGAGGGTTTGGCGCAGGCGCGGGCTGAAAAAATGGTTGTCTGGCTTAAAAAGAGTCTGCCCCGTAAATCAGTTGATTACCTTCTCATTATCGAGTCACCGTTGATAGAGTCGGGCGAAGCAGTTGAATCTGTCATTCAGCCGGAAAAACCGAGACCCATTCTATGGATTTGTCTGCAGCCCTCTTCCGGGGATGTGGATGTGGAAGAGGCTTTGAAAGATGCTCTCTCAAGGGCAATTCAGTTGCCGTTTGATTTTGATTCGTATCAAAAAGTTTCGCTGATAAATATCCACAACTAAGGGTTGGCTCAAAAATTAGTTCACCTTCTATGTGAAAAATGTCCAGTTATTTTAGGTCTTTTGCAGAAAGATTATGTGAAGCTATATTTGAACGATCCCAAAAATAAGCCTAAATAAATAGTTATGTTGTTAAAAGAGCAGTGCATACTGGGAATCGAAGGTTCGGGCTTTTCTGTCTCAATTGGCTTGATGGATCAAGGTGTTCCAAAGGGGAACCTGTTTTTGAACACTGGAGCCCCGGGTTCAGAATCGCTGTTGTCAGGGATCGACCAGCTTCTGCGGATGTTGAATGTTCAAAAAGATGCTTTGGACGGAGTCTGTGTCACGTTGGGACCAGGCTCTTTCACATCCTTGAGAATCTGCCTTTCAACAGCAGAGGCGTTGGGTCTGGGATTGAACATTCCGGTTTATGGTATTGACAGCCTGGGTCTCATCGCCGCGTCTGTTCCTTTTTACGCATCGACTATCAAGGTTATTCAGAATGCGTACAAAGGAGAATTCTATTCAGCTTCATACGATACCAGCCGTGGGAAAGCCGTTTCGTTGTCCGACCTCAGTCTGATCAAGCCGGATCTTTTCTATGAGCAGCTAAAAAAAGGGGAATTGATTCTCGGTAACGGTGTCGGGAAGTTGATGGATCTGCAGTTGGATCTGCAGGCAAAAGGTGTGGTCTGGAATCAGGACTTTCAACGGATTGCATCCGGAATAGGCGTTATCGAGCATTTTTTGGAGAGCGAAGTGCGAGACTCTTCCGCTATCCCGTTGGAGCCGATCTATATTCGTTTGCCTGAAGCCGAGCTCAACTATGAAAAGCAGTTTGGAAAAGAGTGATGTAATTGTGAGCCGGGAAAATGCAGACGACTACCTGGATCAGATCGTGGGACTGGATGCTGTCTGCTTTCCTGACCGCTCATGGAATAGCGAAGTGTGGAGCGGGCTGTTCAGTCATCATCAGCTCCAGGTTTATTTGGGTTTTCGGCAGAATCAGCCAGTCGGATATCTGGCTCTTTCCTTGCTTCCACCCGAGGCTGAGCTGCTGCGTCTGGGAGTGAAGGACGCTTTCAGGCGTCAGGCCATCGGCAGTGATTTGCTCAAGCGAACGATCCCCGAGCTTAAAAACAGCGCTGTTGAAACCATTTTTCTGGAAGTGCGGGATGACAATCTGCCGGCACGCCTGTTTTACCAGGCACGGGGATTCACCAATACCGGGGAACGAAAAAACTACTACCGTTCTCCCCCCTGCAATGCGTTGATTCTTAACTGTCGTGTTTCGAATCATTTTATCTAATAAGCGATTTAATCGAAAAACAAGATATGCAGACAATATTGATTCTTTGTGGTGGTGAAAGTGGAGAACATGAAGTTTCCCTTCAATCTGCCAACAGTATTGCCCGTTTCCTTCCCAAGGATCGGTATCGGGCGATAATCGTGGGAATTGACAAAACCGGACAGTGGGTGACCGGAGACCCGTTGTTGCAGAATGCAGACGATCCATCCGCCATTGCGTTGGCGGAGGACCTAACGCCGGCAAAACTGGAAAACCGTTGTTTAAACGGAGAGAAAATCGATGCTGTCTTCCCTATCATTCATGGTACTCACGGTGAAGATGGGGCGTTACAAGGTCTGTTGCAAATGCAGCATTTACCTTACGTCGGATCCGGCGTGCTTGGATCCGCTGTGGGTATGGACAAGGATTTGATGAAACGCCTGCTGCTCCATGCCGGTTTGAATTGTGCAAAACATGTCGTTGTCTACAATTGGCAGGAAACCCGTCCCTCGTATATTGATCTGGTCGAAAACCTGGGACCAGTTCTGTTTGTCAAACCCTGTAATCTCGGATCCTCAGTGGGCATATCAAAAGTTAGCCGGGAAGAGGAGTTTGAGAAAGCACTCTTATTTGCGTTTCAATTTGATACCAAAGTGATTGTGGAGTCTTTTATCGATGGTCGGGAGATTGAGGTCTCAGTGCTCGGTAACGAACGGCCGGAAGCGTCTGTCCCGGGGGAAATTATTCCGGGGGGGGATTTCTATTCATATGATGCCAAGTATATTGAGAGTGATACAACGCAGCTGGTGATTCCTGCCGACCTCTCACCGGATTGTGTAAGTGATATCCAGGAAATAGCCAATAAATCTTTCCGTTTATTGGAGTTATGGGGGCTGGCAAGGGTTGATCTGTTTGTAGAGCAGAGTGGAAAAATATGGGTCAACGAAGTCAATACACTACCGGGTTTCACCAATATCAGCATGTATCCAAAATTATGGGAGGCGACGGGGCTGCCCTATCCTGAATTGATTCACCAGCTGATCCAGCTGGCGATTAAACGTTTTCAGGCTGAAGAACTGCTGCAAAGAAACCGACTCTGAATAAGCGAAGATTACTTGCAACTATACAGCATACGCCCCGCCGAGGGGATCATGATCCCCTCGGTTCAGGCAATGTGGTGAATAGTTACGGTTACTTTTACGATTCCATATCTTATAAGTCGATGTGGAAGGTAGAATCCGGTAACATTTTTATTGAGTTATTGATTGATATCTATCTTTTCGTTATTGCCCGTATTTTTTTGTGAGCAGTTTTTATTATCATGAAGGGTAGCTTGATGAAAAAAAACTGATTCACCCGTTGAATTAAAAACCCAAATCCTAATCAGAGGTATTATGGCTAAAGAACTATTTGTTGATAAAGAAGAGTGCACAAGCTGCGCACAGTGCACCGATGATCTACCAGACGTTTTCAAAATGGATGATGATGACTTAGCTGAAGTGCACAATTCAGAAGGTGCGTCTGAAGATGAAATCCAGGAAGAAATTGACGCATGTCCAGGTGAATGCATCCATTGGAAGGAATAGTCAACAGGTATTCAAAAAAACATCAGTACGATCAGATGCCGGAAGTTAAATTTCCCTGTGGAAAATCCGGCAGATAACTCAAAGCTCCCTTTGACATACGGGGAGCTGGTTCAATTGACGCTGCTCTATCCTTTCCCATTCCGCTTCAGTTCATTGCTTGTCGTTTCCGCAATTTTTCAAAAGCAACCATCAGGACTGTTATCGCCGCAGGGGTTACGCCACTGATTTTGCTGGCCTGACCAAGAGTTTGCGGGCGGTTTTTCTGCAGTTTTTGCATCACTTCGATAGACAATCCCCCTACGCAATTGTAATCAAATGGTTCCGGAATCTGGATCGACTCAATCTTAAGGTACTTTTGAATTTGCAGCGCCTGCCGGGCGATATAGCCTTCGTATTTGACTTCGGTTTCTACTGTTTTTTTGACAGCATCATCACAGCTCTTCAGGTAAGCGAGCGGCTCCTGGTCGTCCAATGATTCCAGAAAATTGAGGCTGTGTTCGGGTTTTTTGAGGAACTCCTGGATGCATTCTCGGCCGGTTAAAGGTCGCAGCCCTTTGGCCTGGAGTCGCTCGTTGGTTTTCGGTTTAGGCAGGATATGGGTCTGACCGATAAAATCTTTGAGTTTAGCGATGCGGGACCTTTTCTCTTGAAACATCTGATAATTCTCTTCGGGTAGAAGGCCTATATCGTAGCCTGTCTGAGCCAGTCGTAAATCGGCATTGTCCTCTCTTAATAACAACCGGTATTCAGCCCGAGATGTAAATAGGCGATAGGGTTCATCCGTGCCTTTAGATATTAGATCATCGATGAGAACGCCGATATAGGCCTGATTCCGCAGCAGGATCAAACTCTCTTTTTCCTGGTTTTTCAGAGCCGCATTCACTCCTGCAACCAATCCCTGAGCCGCTGCTTCCTCATAGCCGGACGTACCGTTGATCTGACCGGCGCAGTATAGGTTTTCCGCGTCTTTCGCTTCCAGGGTGTTTTTCAGCTGGGTCGGCAGGACGTAGTCGTATTCGATGGCATAACCTGCCCTGACGACGTCCACATTTTCTAAACCTTCAATACTTCGTAAATATTGAAGTTGAATGTCGGCAGGCAGACTGGTAGAGATCCCGTTGGGGTAGTATTCAAACGATTCCAGGCTGGTAGGCTCAAGGAAAATCTGATGACGATCGCGGTCGGGAAACTTGTTTATTTTGTCTTCTATGCTGGGGCAATAGCGGGCTCCAATTCCAGTAATCGCGCCACTGTACATGGCTGATTGCTTGATATTTTCAGCGATGATTTCATGGGTCCTCGCATTGGTGTAAGTGATATAACAAGGGACCTGTCTGAGTTTTCGCTGACTTTTCCAGAAAGAGAATCGAATCTCTTCGTCATCCCCGGGTTGGGATTCGAGGATATCAAAATTAATTGTTCTACCGTCTAATCGCGGCGTTGTCCCTGTTTTGAGGCGACCCATCTGCAGGCCTTTTTTCACCAGATGATCGGATAGTGCGGAAGCTGGGAATTCCCACGCTCTGCCAGCTGGGAACTGTTGATGGCCGATATGAATCAGCCCGTTGAGAAACGTACCGGTTGTTAGTATGACAGCCCGGCAACCTATCTCTTCACCCAGGTTGGTATGAATTCCTGTTATTTTTTGTTTTTCCCATTTAAGGGCTGTGACTTCGGACTGCCGAATGGTCAGGTTTGCCTGGTTTTCCAGAATTGACCGCATGGTGTTTTTGTAGGCAATCATGTCTGATTGGCAGCGGGTAGCTTGAACGGCAGGCCCTTTTTTCCGGTTTAGAATTCTGAATTGAATTCCTGTTTCATCCGCAACAATTCCCATTGTTCCACCCAGGGCATCGATCTCTTTTACAAGGTGTCCCTTTGCCAGCCCTCCGATCGCGGGATTACAAGACATGGCAGCCACGTTATCGACCGTCATGGTGAGCAGAAGTGTCCTTTGATTCAGTTTCGCGGCTGCCAGAGCTGCTTCGCAGCCAGCATGTCCGCCACCGACAACAACGACGTCCCAGTTGTTATTATTCATCTAATTTTGTCATGACATTATTTTACCATATCGGGTGGCTGACTGTTTTGGATTCAGCACCATTTAGACCACCACCGGATTATCAGCTCTTTTTCTTTTTTGAAAAATACTTCCCGGATGATTTTCTGCTCCTTGAACCCTTTGCGGAGATAATGAAGCTTAACCATCCATTCCATCTGTGTCTCACAATTTGACCATCCGCCGTTTTTTTTGATTTTCAGAGTATCGTACTCCTCATCGGAGATCCAGACGGGAAAATCTTCCGAAAGATTCGCCACATTTATCATATGGGATTCATGAACAGGTTTTTTTCATTTGACAAAATCCGGAGAAACGACCCACACCAGTTTAAGCTTTCCGGACAGGTTAAAAAAATCATGCCGGGTCCAAATTTATGATTATGATTGAAAATAGACGAATAACCGGTAATTCGGAATAGAGGATGGACCGGATTTTTAATCATCTATTAATTCAAAAAAATATGGACTCAGGATCAGGTTTAATGTAAAAATTGGGTAATGAAAATTTAATCATCAGAGGGTATTTTTGATAGATGTTGTAATTTCGATGATAATTTTTTTCTGGTCCCTTGCATCACCCTCTTAGGAAAGGTTGGCCTTTAGAGTATCAATTTCCACAGACCCAGTAAAGTGTCCAGCTTAAGAGTTGTCAGGACTGCTGTTGTTGGGAAAAAGGATGAGATATGTGAACCCGGTCTGATTGTCAAGAGGAATTGAAATAACGGTGAGGAGTAGACTGACCTGGCATGACAGGTGACGATTCGTCATGAAAGGAAAGCTATTTTTAGATTGACAATAGATATCCTTCGACGACAATTTTAGATCCAGATGAGCCCTGTCAGATCTTGACCGAAACGATCCAGCTAGCGGGATAAATTAAGGAATTTTTATGGTGTACCAAGAACTGATTGTCAATAACCTGGACCGCATTCTGGATTTCTGGCTATTGATAGATGACAAGGGAAAGGTCATACATTGTAGCCAGCTGATATACCGTCAGCTGGGTTACAGCGAAGAGGAGGTCATCAATCAGCCTTTCCAGATTTTTTTTCCAGAGGACGATCCTGCCAGTTCGGATTTCCTTTACCAGCTGCTCTTTGACAGCTATGCCGGATCTGTGGTCAATCAGAAATCACGCATCAAACAAAAAAATGGTGTCATCATCGATATCGAGCTTTCTCTTTATCAACTGGATAATGATGAAATGTATTTCCTGATCGTCTTTAACAATATTACAGAGGTTGTGGAGATCAGGAAGAAGATCAAATTAAAAAGTGAAAAGCTTAACGGAGAGTTCGATCTATTTGATGATCGCAACAATTACGAATCCGTCCAGGACTTTATCGATACTATTCTGGTCTCAATTACGGCCGGGCAGGGTTTGCGCTTTAATCGCGCCTTTCTTTTTCTGGTTGAAGAAGAAGAACAGATCTTAAAGGGGATTCAGGCAATCGGTCCCGGTTCCGGTGACGAGGCGGGGGTAATATATGGCGAGTTTGGCTCGGCGCCCAAAACCCTCAATGAGATGATCAAGCACTATAGGCACATGATTGGCACTGACAGTGCTGTAAACAGTATTTTGAAAGATGTGCAGATTAAGCTGTCCGATTATCAGAATATCCTCATCAATGCGCTAAACGGCCAGAAATACATACTGATTAATGAAGATTACCCCTTGATCGACGATCCCAGTGTTGTCTGGTTGAGGGAGCTGTTCCAGGTTCATGAGTGTGCCATCATTCCTCTGCTTTGGCATGGTCGTTCAACCGGTGTCATTGTTGTGGACAATCAGGTGACCCAGTCCCGAATTACGATGCACGATATCAAAGGAATCACAAGTTATGCTGAAAGAGCAACGAACGCTCTTGAATCTTCAAAACTGTTGATTAGTCTTGAAAAAAATATCAATCTGGTAAAACAAGCAAATCTAAAAATCCGCGAAAGCCAGGAGATTCTGGTTCAAAAGGAAAAGCTGGCCGTGATGGGTGAAATGGTCGCCCATATGGCTCACGAGGTTAGAGGACCGCTTGCCACTATCGGAGGTTATGCGTCAAGGGTCTTCAAACAAATGGATGAATCCGATGGCCACCATAATTCAATGTCCCGCATCGTCGAAACTGTCAGGACTCTGGAATTGGTGATTAATGACATCCTGGACGTCTCACTGCCAGAACCGGAGAATTCAAGGGGTTGTGATTGCGCCAAGGCTATAAACAAGGTATTAAGTTTACTGGAAGAAGAGATCCACGTCAGAAAGGTGTCAGTCAGTATGAATATTCAGGGGAGTCTGCCTGAAATAAAAATACAGGAACATCATCTATTTGAAATTATAAGTAATATTGTTAGAAATGCACTGGAATCTATCGACATTGATGGTTTACTACTGGTGTTGGCAAGTCATATTGAAGACCAGGTTGTTATCACTATTCAGGATACGGGTCCTGGTATCCCACCGGAGATCAAAAACAAAATTTTTTCTCCGTTTTTTACAACAAAGGAGGATGGTACGGGTCTTGGACTCGTAGTCGTGAAAAAACTTGTGGAAGAAAACAACGGCGCTATTGTGGTGCGCACTGCTCCGGATAAGGGAACAACCTTTATTATTTCTTTCCCAATCGAGCACAAAGGAGTTACCCATGACGGATGATAAAAGAATACTGGTCATTGATGATGATGTACATATGAGAGAATTGCTCGAGCTTGAGTTCACCGATCTGGGTTATCAGGTGACCACTGCCGACAACGCATTTTTAGGTTTGCAAAGCCTCAAAGATGAAATGGTGGATCTGGTCATTCTGGATATCAAAATGCCTGGGATGAATGGTATTGAAGCATTGGAAAAAATCGTCAGTACCAAGAGGGAGCTCCCGGTAATAATACATAGCGCCTATAGTCACTTCAGGGAGAATTATCTGACATGGAGTGCTGTGGCTTATGTAATCAAAAGTGGTAATTTGGACGAACTGATTCAAACCGTTAAAAATCATATGAAATAAAATCCATTTGGGAAGGCAAATGCTGCTACAAAATAAAAAAGTACTGACGTTTATCCTGGCGGGCGGTAAAGGAAGCCGTCTTTACCCCTTGACACGTGATCGGTCCAAGCCGGCTGTATTTTTTGCCGCCCGCTTTCGAATTATTGACTTTGTCTTGTCCAGTTGTATCAATTCAGGTTTGCGGCAGGTGTATCTTTTGACCCAGACTAAAAGTCTTTCCCTTCATCAGCATCTAAGAAAAAGCTGGAATTTCCTGCCGAACGAACTTTCCGAATTCGTTGCCCCTGTTCCAGCCCAACAGCGAATTTCTGAAGAGTGGTACAGCGGCACAGCGGATGCGATTTACCAGAATCTGCATCTACTGGAAGATCATCGACCTGAACATGTCTTTATCCTGTCTGGAGATCATATTTACAACATGGATTTCAATGAGTTGTACCGTCAGCACATTGAGCGGGCAGCCGATCTGACCATGTCGGTCCTGACAATTAAAAAAGATGAAGCTGAACCGTTTGGTGTGCTTACCATGGATGAAGATCTAAATATTAACAGTTTTATTGAAAAACCCCAGGACCCATCACTGATACCAGGTGAAAGCGATGAGTGTCATATTAATATGGGAATCTATCTTTTTAAAACAGATTCCCTTGTCCGGATGTTGGCCAGGGATGCCCGCAAAATGACCTCACACGATTTCGGGAAGGATATCATTCCGGCCATGCTTGATGAGTATCGGGTCAACGGTTTTTCTTTTAAACACAGCCGTTTTGGCCATTACTGGCGTGATGTGGGAACGATTCGCAGTTACTACAATGCCAATATGGATTTTCTCTCCCAATTGGGTGACCGAGTCGTCTGCACACCGGAGTGGCCAATAAAAACTTTAGGAGCGCCCTCGCCTGTATCTTATTTTGGTGGAAGTGAAGGTGTGTCGATCAAGAATTCAACAATTGATCTGGGTTCTCATCTGTATAATTGTCGCATCCATAACTCATTGATCGGCAGAGGAGTGACGGTTGGGAACGATACTTTGATCGAAGACTCAATTATCATGACAAACAGCAGTATCGGCAGAAACTGCGTCATTCGAAACGCGATTTTCGACAAAGATGTCATCATTCCGGATAATGTTCAAATTGGCTGCGATCCACACAAAGATCAGTCACATTTTTTTGTGTCCGATGGAATTGTTGTTATTCCGAAAGACTACCTTTTATAGCCCAGTCTCTTTCCAGGAAACCCGGATGACGGCAATTATAAGTACGGTTTCAAGCACTCTGAAGTTGCCAGTTAAGGACGGAGTTTGAAAAAGACATGTTTTCGTTTCAAAATAACGATGAATTTCGGTAATCGATGGTTGTTCTTTATTGATTGATCAACCGCTCCAATCCAAAAAAGTAATAAAGATGCCAGAACTCAGCAATAATATTAAAGAGGCCCTTGGCCCATCACCGGAGCCTCAGCGAAAGATACGGAACCGAATCGGGCTGATTATCTTTTGTTTTATCCTGATTATCTCCTTGTTGTCCTTTAATTACTATCAACAAGGATTAGAAGACTGGAGCAGCATTGATTTCAATCTGAATATTTTTCTCCTGATCAACCTGAATATCCTGCTTTTAGTAACTGTAATCCTGTTGATTATCAGAAATCTGGTTAAGCTGATCTATGAAAGGAAGCGCAGAAAGCTAGGGTTCCGGCTGAAATTCAAATTAACCCTGGCTTTTGTGTTGGTCTCTTCACTACCGATGCTGATGTTCTTCTTTATTGCCAATGGGTTGCTGAGAGACAGTCTGGATTTCTGGTTCAAAGGACAATTCGCTCTCGCTCTGAAAGATTCGGCAGGGATGGTTGAACGATTGAATCAATACCAGGCTGATGATTTAAAGCATTTGGTCAAGATTGTGGCGGACGATTATAAGAAAGATTTCGCTATAGAACCGTCTGCAGGCAATAGCGGAAAGCTGCCCAAAGAGTGGTTTCGAAATACCCTTGCCCGGTACCGGCTGGATGGCATCATCTGGTATGACGCCAACCTGGTTCCAGGCAACAGCTGGTTTCTGGACAATGGTAAAAAAGAGGCCTGGAAACCGCTTGTAAAAAATGATCTGATCGATAAATTGGCAGAATTCCCTATGGATTTTGATTGTAGAACATTGATGGGAAAAATTAACCGGGCCCTCATGCCGGTTTCGATCAAAGGTGCGGTATATTATCTGGAAGTAGCGAAACTGCAGACAGGCTCAAAATATAAAAATCTTGGCACGATACAACAAAATCTGGAAAATTTCCAAAAACTGGCCAATCTACAAAGCCCGATCAGCACGAACTTTACGACCTACCTCCTGCTTTTTACCGTTTTAATTATCGGTGTTGGCATCTGGTTCGGCTACTATCTGGCCGGCAGCATTGTCAGGCCCATAGAGACTCTGGTAGACGGAACCCGCCGCATTGCAAAGGGAGATCTGGATTTTCAGATCGATCTGGAGGTGGATGATGAAACCGGCATGCTGCTGGATTCATTCAACGCCATGACAAAAGAGTTGCAACAGAACAGAAAAAAACTGGCCATTAGCAGGGAGGCCCTGGTCTATACGAATAAAACCTTAGAGGAGAGAAACATATTTGTGGAGTTGGTGCAGCAAAATATTCAAACCGGAATTATCTCGGTCGATAATTCCGGTTATATCAACGGGATTAATCCATACATGATCAGGCTGTTCCAAATAAAACACACAGAAGTGATTCAAAAGCATTATCTCAGCATTTTGACAAAAGAGCAGAAGGAACATTTTGAGGAAATGTTGGACTTGTTAAATCAATCCGGTCAGACATCTGTCAAAAAAATCACCCATCTGACAGTGGAAAAAAGAGTTGTACGCGTCTCCATGGAGCTGTTTCAGCTGAAAAACCCACAAAGGGAGCAGTTGGGAAAGCTGCTTGTCGTAGATGATTTTACTGAAATAGATCGTTCTACGCGGGCCAGTGCATGGCGAGAGGTTGCCAGAAGAATTGCCCACGAAATAAAAAATCCACTAACCCCGATTCAACTTTCTACGCAGCGGATTCGTCGTAAGTATCTGGAAGTGATTGACGATTCTGAAATGCTGGACAGTTGCACATCAACCATCATCAAAGAAGTTAACGGATTAAAGAAAATGGTCAACGAGTTTTCGAAATTTGCCCGCTTGCCCGAAATCAGCCCGTCTCCCAATAATATCAACCGGATTCTTGAAAATGTCAGTGATCTGTTTAAGCAAGGGCTGCCGCCACTGATAAAGATAAACCTCACGACAGATCCCACCATTCCAGAGACACTGCTGGATGCGGAACAGATGAAGCGGGTCTTTACAAACCTGATTGATAATGCAGTGGCTGCTATTACCGGTGCAGGGAAAATAGACTTGATTAGTTCCTACGCGAAAGAGTTAAAAATGGTTTCCGTCAAAGTTGTTGATACGGGAAGCGGCATACCGGCTGAAATGCTCCACCGAATTTTTGACCCCTATGTGACGACAAAGAAAGATGGAACGGGCCTGGGGCTTGCCATTGTTCAACAAATTATATCCGATCATGACGGATTTATCCGTCTGCAAAATAATGATTCAGGAACAACCTTTACGATTGAATTACCAGCTTGATCAGTTAGAAATTATCCGCTATTAATGGTTCAAGGGCGGATTGGGGTTCAATCTGATCAAGAGGCGCTTTGACGACATCCCAAGACCTGTGAAAAGCATGATTGGTATCGGCAAGACGGCTAATTTACATAAACTAAAAACAGAGCAAAAATGTCTGATCGTATCTTGATCGTTGATGATGAGGTGTCCATACTCTCCACTTTGAGTGATGTTCTCAAAGATGAAAGCTTTGAAACTGAGCTGGCTGAATCTGCAGAAGAGGCAATGAAGATTCTGATGAACAGCGATGCCCATGATTTTCAGGCTGCATTGGTTGATATCTGGATGCCGGGTGTTGATGGGATTGAGTTCCTGGACTGGACCAAAAGGCGATTTCCGAAACTGCAGGTGATTATGATGTCTGGACATGGAACAATCGAGACAGCTGTCAAGGCAACAAAAAAAGGCGCTTATGATTTTATAGAGAAACCGTTATCTTTGGAAATCGTACTTATCAAGCTGAATCATGCCTTGAAGGAATCGGCGCTGGAAAGAGAGAATGAAGAGCTGAGAAGAGCCCAGCGCTCCGAGGACTATGAAATTATCGGGAAATCCCCGGAAATCAAGTCGGTGCTTGAACAGATCTCCATGGCAGCACCATCTGACGGGTGGGTAATGATCAATGGTGAAAATGGGACAGGGAAAGAGTTGGTTGCCAGGCAGATACACTACCAAAGTCTAAGGCGCGAAAAACCGTTTATCGAACTGAATTGCGCTGCTATTCCGGAAGAGATGATTGAAAGTGAACTCTTTGGGCATGAAAAAGGCGCGTTTCCAGGAGCCATCAATCAAAAACTGGGGAAATTCGATCAAGCGAATCGAGGGACCTTGTTTTTGGATGAGATTGGAGATATGAGCTTGAAAACTCAATCAAAAATCCTGAGGGTTCTCCAAGAACAACGATTTGAAAGAGTCGGAGGCTCCGACCTCTTTGAGGTGGATATCCGCATTATTGCCGCATCCAACAAAAATTTGCAGGAGGAGATTGCACAGGGGAATTTTCGTGAAGACCTCTTTTATCGTTTGAATGTAATTCCCATTGACCTACCGCCTTTAAAAGACCGGAAAGAGGATATTCCTAATTTAATTGACTATTTTTTAAAACAACTGAGCGAGGCGGGATTGTACCCAAATAAAAAAATTAGCAGTGCCGCCCTGAATAGTCTCATGGCATATCATTGGCCTGGAAATATCAGAGAACTGAAGAACATTGTGGAACGTATGGTGATCATGGTCAAGAGCCCTGTCATCAGTCTTGACCATGTTCCCCCGGTGATTCGTATGGCGAATAAAGAAATGCTTCAGGTAGATGAGTTTCCAACCCGTTTGAAAGATGCGCGTGAATCGTTTGAAAAGCAGTTTATTCAGTCAATGCTTAAGAAGAACCGCTGGAACATCTCTAAAACGGCCGAAATGATCCAGGTGGAGCGCAGTAATCTTTATCGCAAAATCAAACAGCACAACATCGCGGTTCCAAAATAGACCTTTTTCAATTATTCTAACATGATAAAAAAGAGGACCAGTGGCTGGGGATCCATCTACAAAGCAGGTGGAAATGTCTCTGGACTATTGATTCGATAAGCAAAAAAGATTATTATAGGATTTTTTAATAAGATATGATAATTGTTCTGTTAAAGAAGTTGAGTGGAACTTGTACCGGTCTTAAAAAAAGTTCCCTGAAAACACAGCTGTAGCTGAATATTGATGAGATACGTAAATGCTGAAAGGTTTATTTCAAAGTAAGGAAGATAAAATCCGCGTAAAAGTGGCAGAACACATTGCAGATGGGATGACGCATCTGTCACAGAAATTCTACAACGGCGCGATGATTGAGTTTGACAAAGCGATGGAGCTCAATCCCGAAGAGGTTTATCCGAGACTTGTCGAAGAACTAAGCAATGCTGCTGCTTCCGGAGAGCTTGAGTCTGCTTTGGCAATTGGTTTAAATTTGTTTAAAAAAAATAACTCTGATTATGAATTGGCCAATAAACTTGGCAATTACGCGCGGGAACTGAAGGACTATAAGCAAGCGAACGGGTTGTATAAGGCAGCGCTCAAGGTCAATAAAAATTATGAGATGGCGTTTTATAACCTGGCTGCATCACAGGCTAAAGTTAATATTTTCGATGGGGCAATTGTAAGCGCATTGGAAAAATTCGATACCGCCGAGGGATATATACTTCCCGATTATTTTGGCGAAGAAAACCTTATCGAAAGGATGACAGCGCAGGTCGAAGAGCAGAAACAGCTTAATTATAAGGATAAGGTTCAGGATTTGACCATTGAACGGGACAAATTGATTGATGAGGAAAAGGCGTTAGAGGCGCAAGGGATTGATAATAAGTTAAAAAAGCTGAAAGACGATCTGGACAAGGTTTCTGAAGATGAAATTATTGGGTTGTTTAAAACAGAGATTGAGGGAAACCCCGAGAATGCCAATTCCCATAAATTCAATCTGTCGCTGTTCGCCTTGAAAAATAGAAAGCCTGACGAAGCCTTGACAGCAATGGAGGGACTCACTTTAGCTGATTTTGAAACGGTGGAGCTGTTAAAGGCTATCGCGATGGATCAAAAAGGGTTTAGTGATGAAGCCATCCGGAAGTTAATTCAGATGTTGGGGAAGAATGAATATAACCGGTACAACAATGTTAATCTGGGGTTGATGTATCGCAAGGCCAAAAAGAAATTTCTGGCTACCAAATACCTCGTCAAAACAGCTGCACTGCTTGAGAAATCCAATGGGATTTATAGCATGCGGGATCTGCTCAAGTTAGCCGAAGAGACGTATGAGCAGGGAAACCTGAAGAAGGCGTTAAACTACTTCACAATTGCCTCGTCAGAGGTTCCAACTCCGCAGATCTGGAACAATATCGGCTCAATCAACGTCGAGATGAAAAAGTACGACGAAGCCGTGGAAGCTTTCAGGTCGATGGCCGAGCTGGACCCAAAATCCAAAGCGGCAGATTCAAAAATCAAAGAGATTCATGATTACTATGTGGAAAAAGGGGAAAAGCTCTTTTTGGATCACAAGTTCAAACCAGCAGTGGATTACTATCACAAAGCGCTGGGGGTCCTAAGATTACCGGAAACGCTCAAACAAACAGCAGATGTTTACAAGCAGTTGAATAATTCCGAAAAAGAGAAAGAGCTGCTTGAAGAGTGGCAAAAAATGATGGATGAACAGAAACAGCAGGAGCAGGAGCAGCATCGCCAGAAAATGATTCTGAAAGGGAAAACCCTTCTGAAGCAAAAGAATTATATAAAAGCGATCGAAACCTTCGAAGCTGTTTTACGGATGAAAGTGGACAGAAAAATCTTCATGCAGCTGGCCGCATTGTACAAGGGTTTGAAAAAGGGCAATGATCTGGCAGAGTTGGAACGGAGGTTTGAAAAAATGTTGCTGCACGAAGAGAAGATGCGTAAATTCGAGAAGGAAGAAGAACGAAAATCTCAGGCTGAAGACGGAGGAGAGTAATCAGTCGGTGACAGTGCTTGCCGACTGTTTCTGAGCGTAATGGATGACGGTACTGCCAAAATGAAAGTTGAAAAAACGGACATTCGAAAACCCTGTGTTTTCAAGAATGTCAGATAGTTTCTCCTGGGATGGGTAGTTGAGCGAGGAGTGTGGGAAATAGTCAAAAAATTCTTCTCCCGGGTAGATCATTTTTCCAATTTTGGGGACAATGACAAAGAAATAGAATTGAAAAAGCGTTCTGATTAACGGGATTTTAACTTTCCCCATGTCCAGAGAGAGAAAACACCCCCCCGGTTTCAATACTCGCAGCACTTCAGACAGACACCCTTGAATATCATCCAGGTTTCTCAATCCGAATCCAACCGTTACCGCATCCTGACTTTCGCTTTTCATCGGCAGACATGTGGCATCTCCCTGAAGAAAACGGCTCCTTCTATTTGCAGTCCTGGCGCGCGCAACATGCAGCATACCGGCTGAAAAATCCAGTCCGGTTGCTTTTCCCGAATCACCAACAACGTTTTCCAGACGCTGAGTGATGTCCCCCGTGCCACAACAGATATCCAATGCAGAGTCACCTGGTTTTAGTCCGGCTTTTCGGACCAGAAATCCTTTCCAGTACCGATGCATCCATTGGGTCACAATATCGTTGAATAAATCGTATCTATTCGCAATTACGGAGAATTTATTTTTAACATAGGTGGCCTTTTTTTGACCTCCGGGTATTTTAAATGACATTAGGAAAGAGGTTACTGGGTGGTACCGGTCGCTTCGGCAGTATTTGCCTGTTGGCTTTGAATGGTTTCTGGTGCAGCTGCTTTGACGAGATCAAACTCAAAGTAGCGATTATATATTTTTCGTTTATCTCCAAAACGTATTCCGTAGACGTTACTTCTGACCCCTTTTTGGTAGTAGGCCAGTTCTACAACGCCAACTTGATGCTGGGTGATATGCTTCTCCAGTGTTATCCTGACCCGTTCCCCTACCTTAAATTTAGGTTTTATCGGTTTAGGAAGCGGGCAGGCCAGTTTGTAGCCAGATGTATCACCATAACAAACCCAGCTCGCTTTTGTGAAAGCAGACAATCGATTCCCACCGCCGTGAGTGAGGATATACTTGTCCGGGGAAAAGCCTGTTCGCTCTTCCCAACTCTTATTGGCGATGTGGTCATACACCTCAATCAGGTAAGCTCTGTATTCAGCCCTGAGCGAAAAAGGGAAGATCATCAGACAGAGGAATAACCCGATTTTGAAGCTGCTATGTCGATAAGACGTTGATCGCATAAATAGTTTTCTTATGTCAGGAGTGGGTCAACTGCATCAGATCTCCAATCTCGGTTTTGGATAGCTCTCGACATTCCCCGGGGGACAACTCATGCAATTCAATATTTCCGATGCTATAGCGCTTTATTTTCAAGACTCGATACCCGGCGGCCAGAAAAGTTTTCTTAATATGGTGTTTGACACCCTCTTGCAGAGAGACAACCAGCCACGATTTGTCGTTCACAAAATGTAAAAAACGGATTTTAACCGACTGTCTTTTTTTACCATCAATAATTGGGCCAGACCTTATTTGATTAATCTCTTCATTGGATATTTTCCCCTTTATTTTTACAAAATACTGTTTCCAGACGTGTTTACTGGGGTGTGTAATGCGATTGGCCAGGTTCCCGTCATTGGTCAGGATAATCAACCCTTCTGCATCATAATCGAGACGTCCGACCGGGAACAGCCTGAACTGGGTCTTGGGGAAATAGTTGACAATTGTATCTCGTTGCTGAGGATCGTTAAGAGTGGTGACGCAGTTCTTGGGTTTGTATAAGGCATACGCGACTGGATTTAGCATCGCTGTAGATATGAGTTTACCGTTGACTTTGACTCTGTCTGTTGCGGGATCAATCTGTGTTCCCAGGCGGGTGATGATCTGGCCGTTTACAACGACTTGCCGGTCGATAATCAACTGTTCCGCTTTTCTTCTGGAAGCAATTCCGGCATCGGCGATGAATTTCTGTAACCTAATTGTCATATTGATCTTTTATTTTTTCAAATGCGTTGATAGCGGCATTCTGTTCTGAAATTTTTTTGCTTTTTCCCTTTCCGATACCAAAGATTTCATTGGCGATCATCAAAGCAGTTACAAACTCCTTATTGTGATCAGGGCCGGATTCTTCGATAACTTTGTAATTTAATGCGCCCAATTTTTGTTTCTGGACGAACTCCTGAAAATCGGTTTTGTAATCGACAGTGGAGAACGTCTTCTCAGCGGTTTTAATCTCTTCGGAAAACAATGATTTTATGATGTGGGTGACCCTCTCGACACCTTCATTTTCACGGCTGTCCAGAAAAACCGCACAAAAAAGTGCTTCTAATGTATCTGACAAGATGGAGTTTTTTTCTCTGCCGCCGGTAATCTCTTCTCCTTTCCCGATCAAAACAAATCGCCCCAGTTCAATTTTTTTGGCCAAGGCGCTCAGGCCGTTTTCTGATACCAGAACCGCCCTGAATTTCGACAACATCCCCTCTGGCAAATCAGGGTAATTTTTCATCAGATAATCGCTGATAACAAACTGCAGAATAGCATCCCCCAGAAACTCAAATCGTTCGTTGTTATCTTGTTTGTGTTCATGCGCATAGGACTTGTGGGTCAATGCTTGAACCAGGTAGTTGATGTTTTGGAACGGATATCCCAGTTTTTGTTGAAGTTCTTCAAGGTCGCAGTTGTCTGGGAGGTTGTGAACTGTTGTATTAGGGATCGTGGACATTGAAATGACTCATTACAGGCTTAAAGCGTAATAGACCACTTTATTGTAGTATACTACACCAAAAAACAGTCTTTAAATCACATTTGGAAATACTGGCGAATATCTTTTTTGAAACAGTAAAATGGTTTCTCTGATCAGCAATGTCCAGTTAGGTTTTTGCAGAAAGCTGAATCGAGCTTATAAGGATTTATTAGATTTTCTTAGTTTAGCGTAACAAAAATGAGCCTTGTTTGAGCGAGGTACGAGTAAGTTTGGCTGTTTTTCGTGAAGCAACCTTAGCAAATCTTTAAATCCTTAGGCGCAGAGACGGGTTTTATCATTCAACTTTTGTCTTGCAAAAACCTAACCGGACATTGCTGTTCTCTGATACAGTTTATTTTATCATGAGTAAATATTTAAGCAAGCTGTGATGCAGTATATTTATAAAATTATGGTTTTCTATCAGTGAATTGCGGTTGAATTTGTTGCCCCAGGGTCCTTTTTTGGATGATGCCATGTCAAAGAGTACAGAATCTGGTATGACTGTTTAAATAGTTAAAAAAATAAGACCATGACGATTGCATCATGGTTATTCATCTAAAAGGACAACCATGGTTTTGCAGGCTTGAAGTGGGGACGAAAATCCGCTAAATCCGCAATCCGTTTTTCCCAGTTTGAGCAACATGTTTGAAGTTACGATTGATACCCCTTCGCCTCGGGCGGTATTAAAAAAGGTTTTTGGGTACGACCATTTTCTGGAAGGTCAAGAAGCGATTATCGATCATATCATCGCTGGATGTGATGCTCTGGTGTTGATGCCGACCGGCGGAGGAAAATCACTTTGCTACCAGATTCCCGCCCTTGTTCGTCCTGGACTTGGTATCGTGATATCTCCCTTGATAGCTCTGATGCAGGACCAGGTTGACGCATTGCACCAACTGGGGGTCAGAGCCGCTTTTTTGAATTCGACCCTGAGTATGAAGCAAGCACATGAGGTTGAAAGGCGCATGATTCAAGGCGATGTGGATATCCTTTATGTAGCGCCAGAACGTCTATTGACCCCCCGCTTCCAGGATTTGCTTCAACAGGCACCTCTGTCGCTGTTTGCTATAGATGAAGCCCACTGCGTCTCTCAATGGGGGCACGATTTCAGACCTGAATATATACAGCTTTCGATCCTCCACGAGCGGTTTCCAAATATTCCCCGTATTGCTTTGACAGCGACGGCGGATGAAGCCACCCGGCAGGAGATTCGCCAGAAACTGGGACTCACTTCAGCCAGGCAGTTTACATTCAGCTTTGATCGGCCCAACATCCGCTATCGAATTGTGCTAAAGAAAACGCCCAAAATTCAACTTTTGGAGTTTATTCGCTGGGAACACGAAGATGAAGCCGGAATTGTATACTGTCTAAGCCGAAAGAAGGTCGAGGAAATGGCTGAATGGCTGACGGAAAACGGATTCACTGCTTTGCCATATCACGCAGGGCTTGACGTAAAAGTCAGGCAGACCAACCAACAGAGATTTCTGAAGGAGGATGGTGTGATCATTGTTGCGACGGTAGCTTTCGGCATGGGAATCGATAAGCCGGATGTCCGTTTTGTAGCGCATCTGGATCTTCCCAAAAGTATGGAGGGATACTATCAGGAAACCGGCCGCGCCGGTCGAGATGGGTTGCGGGCAGATGCCTGGATGACCTACAGTCTGGCGGACGTGGTTTTGTTAAGGAAGATTATGGAAAGCTCCGAGGCCAGTGAACAGCATAAACAGGTGGAGAGAAGAAAACTAGAATCACTGCTGGGGTACTGTGAAACAGTTCAGTGCCGTCGTCAGGTGATGCTGGGCTACTTCGGAGAAGAGTTGCCTCAGCCGTGCGGAAACTGCGATACCTGCCTGGATGTTGTCGATACCTGGGACGGGACCGTTATTTCCCAAAAAGCCCTCTCTTGTGTGTATCGCACAGGACAGATATTCGGTACCACCTATCTGATAAATGTCCTCAGGGGGGAGGATAACACCCGTATCAAACAAAACGCACATCATCTACTTTCCACTTTCGGGATTGGCAGTGAACTGTCGGTTGCTGAGTGGAAATCTGTTTTTAGACAGTTAATCGCCGCCGATCTGTTAAGTGTTGATATTTCTGGGTACGGGGGCTTTCGTTTGACCTCGAAAAGTCGACCTGTGTTGAAGGGGGAAAAAGAGGTCTTTTTTCGCAGGGACCCGGTGACTAAGAAAAAACCAAAACGACAGAAACCGGTTACAATTTCAGACAACCCTGATGTTCAGAAAATATGGCAGTCCCTGAGAGAGTTACGGCGTGAAATAGCCAATGAGCAGAACAAAGCCCCCTATCTGATTTTTCACGATAAAACCCTGATGGAGATGGCTGGAAAGCGGCCTCAGAGTTTAGAGGAATTGCGGGGTATTTCGGGTGTTGGGGCCGCGAAACTGGACCAGTATGGAGACCGTTTTCTGTCGGATTTAAAACGGTTTGGAAATGGAGATTAGCGATGCATTTGATGTCTGGAGCGCTTTTTTTTGCGATTCAATGAGTGTCGCAACATTCTTCGCAATATCTTCCTTGCCGAATTCCGGTTCTCAACTTTGACGATCTGCGGAACTCTGAAAAAGTCGACAAACCACCAGAGATACAAACCGCCACAAGTAATTGTAAAAAGAATCTGCTTGATTAGATTGCGGGAGTACAAATAGTGGCAGGAAAAAGGGGGCGGAATGAGCCAGAGCAGGTAAGAGACTGCGATGCTGCGGGACTGAATCTGATACTCCTCCCAGAATTCATCTTTGAGAACAACCGGTAGTTTTGATAACGCTTCACGAACTGTTGCCGGCAGAAGATCAGACTGTTCATCGAAAAGTTCAGGGTCGTTGCTGACTGTGTCTGCTGGGGTTTCATGGGCTGTGCGGATCTCATCTGCAATGCGCTCCATTTCTTCGCGCGGCACTTCAGTGATCTCTTCAAGCGCTTGCAAGGTTGCTTGAATTGTAGCTTCTTTGTCTTCTTTTAACCGAAGTTCACGTTCCCTTTCTAAAACACGTTCTCTGATTTTATCCAGGATCTCTTCTTGATTATCACTCATTTTGCTGTTTCCGGCGGTACCAACCCTTCAATTTACCTCGTTATGTTTTTTCCAAATGGCAAAATCGATTTGAGTCAGTTGTGACAAATACGGTTAGAATATTTGAAAGAATTTATTTTGACTTTCGCTGACTCTGCTGTTGTTTGACAAACTTTTTTATTTTAAACAGACGGCTACGGGCTTCTTTTTCCTGGGATCCCTTTTGTTTTGAGTTAACCACTTTTGAGTAATGTCGGATCGATGTGAGCCATTTTTCCTGGGACTGGTAAAGCTCTCCCAGTCTGAAATGAACCTTGATATACCACGGTGTCTTGTCAATCGGTTGTTGTCCAAGATCGATCAGAGTTTCTATTGCCTCCTTATAGTTTTTTTCAGCAATGTATAGTTCGGCCATCAGAGCTGAGGCTTTGTAGTTAATCTCTCTGTTGGCTTTTCCATGCAGACTCGTTAAAAGGGAAATTATGGGGTCTTTTTTTTCTCCCGTTTCGATGAGGATATTCGCGAGTCTGTATATATACCGATTCTTTTGATGCTCATCTGTGCTGATGTTTATCGCAGTTCGATAAAGAGGGATCAGTTTTTTCAGTTTTTTCTGATGCTCATAGCGTTCAAGTAGAATTTCAAGAATTGACAGCCGTGTTGCCGTTTCTTTCTCTGGCATAACTTTATAAGATTTTTGATAGTAAATAAGTGCCTGTTGCTGATAGTACTCGGCAGGCCGCAGTTCGGGTCTCTGCTCTCGCCATGTTATGTTCTTCATCGCAATGGTAATCTGGTCAATGGTTTTTGCAACATTCAACAGGAACCAGGGATCTTTTTTTGTTTCCGGCGAAAGGTTGACCACTGCTTTCATGTTGGACAAGGCTTTGTGCCACTGTTTTAATTCCAGGTATAAGTTTGTTTTAATTAAAAAGATTCGCTTTTTATCTTTAAAATGGGGCAGGTCCTGGACTTGTATTAGATATGCGATGGCATTTTCCAATTGTCCTGTTTTCCGAAACACAGCCAGATAGAATTCAAACGAGAGAGGAGCAAACCGGGATAACGGGTCTATTTTTGAATAGACATGGCCTGCCTTTACCCACTCCTTGGCATTATAGAGACAGGTTGCGGCATAATAGTGCATCTCATCGGGGTCTGTCATCTCCACTGAGAAATCCACCGCTTTATAGTTATTGATGAGTTTTTTGCATCTTTTCTGGCGATAGTTGTTTTTAATGATACGATTCAGCAGTTGATTTCTGCTTTCCGAATGTTCCTGTAGTTTGAGTGATTGTGCATAGATCTGGTTTGCCTCTGTCCATTTCTTGAGGGATTCGAAATAGTGAGCACGAATTAAAGTCAAGTCAATATCTTTGCCGTATTTGGCGTTATTTTTCTGTAGCCATTTGAAATCCGCTTCAGCGCGTGATGACTTTCCAAGCTCCAGGAGGAACCATCCTCTGTGATAATGTGTATTCTCAAGTTCTATTGGCTTTTTTAGGTTCAGGTTCTGACCAAACAAAAGGATGGCTTTCTGTTTGTCTGCGGCAGATATTTTAGTATCTGGGGTTTGATTCAGTAAAAAGAGTGATTCAGCAATCCAGAATCTGGATTTATTGATAAATTCCGGATGGGGCCACCGATCCATCAGTTGCTCATGCCATTTGATGGCTGCACGATAGTCTCCTATTTTTTGTGCATCACTGGCGTACTGAAAGCAGATTTTTGCTTTGTGACCTGTCGCCAGATCTGATTCTAGCAGAGGTTGAAACAGTTCATTGGCAAGGTCATACTTTTTCTGGAAATAGTATGTCCAGGCAAGGTTATTTTTTGCTTCGAGCTGTTGACCCGGTTTTAGATCTCCGTTTTTGACCGTCCTTTTCAGATAGACTTCTGCTGTTTTCCAATTCTTTTGCTTGAATGCCAGTTCTCCCAGATGGAAATAGGTTCGGAATAAGAATCGGGACCGTGGATATTTCTTAATCAAACGCTGTAATTTGTCCTGACCTTTGTTGTTCTGCTTCAGTTTCAGGTGAAGAATACCGGACAGATAAAGCGAGTCTTCAAACAATTCTGAGTCCGAAAACCGTTTCAGGAGATGATCATATTTTTTTAAGGCGGCAGCATACGATTTCTGGATAACATCAATCTTGGCCTGAACGAAAATGATCTCAGCTCTGAAAATACCGTTCGGATACCTATTCAGGTACTCAACCGCCTCTTCCTGAGCGAAAATATAGTATTCATCTTTCAGGAGATGGTGGATTAGATCCCGATCTTCGACCTCAACAGAGGTCGTTTCCTTGATCTCGTTACTGAAAGATACTGGAGCAGACAGTAACAGACCAATCAGTACAGCGGCGAGGAATTTAAGGCTCGACCCTGGGAAGCGAATTTTTCTGAATGGCATTATTTATTTTCTATTTTACTGATACCAGTGAATTTAGAATAAAAAGCATCATCGTCTGAGCTTTGACTAAACAATTTGTGGGCCCATCACCAAATCCATCTCCCGGTCATGATTCTGTTAAACAGCGTCTAAAATATCAGGATTGTTTGGTTATCGCAATGGAGTGGGAGTCAGAATGCAACTTCGAAAATCTCGCTCGAATCTGTCTGGCCCGGTATTCGTAATTGGTGAGACCTGAACGGAATTCCAGATGACGACGGTGGCCAGAAAAGCTGGATATTGACGTGATAATGAGAGTAAAAAAGGTTGCAAATTTACTTAATATTTAAGAAAATTAAAAGATGACCTCTGAAGTTTCAATCGATCATTTTTTGGGGTACATGACGGTAGTATGGTACGTCACAACCGACCTGAAAATGCACTATTCAACAGAGTCTCATAAGCTAAAAAGCAAAGAAGATTCGAAAATGACCCTGATGACATAAAGGTTAAAACGGCAAACAAACAACAATTTAGAAAAGGTCCTGCCGCCCGGAAGACTGCAACTGCCAAAGGGCAAACAGGTATCGTTCTCCACGATTCGAATCCGATCAATCGTATCATTCCCTACAAGCAGTCCTTTCTTGGCCTTAATCCCTCAAGCGGAGCCAGTCAAAAACAGGACCAGGGGCTCTTAAAAAAAGTCAGGGGATTGTTCGACAGTGCAAAAGGCAAAGGTTTGAGCAAAGAGGCAATCGTCAAACTCAGAAATTCTGTTGGAGATTTAAAAAATATCTCGGGTGATAGCGGTGATAAAGATGGAGGAAAAGCTTCCCCGGAACAATCTAACAACACTCCGCAAACCAAAAAGGAGTTGCTAGAAGCAAAAAGAAAAGCACTAGGTGATAAGGACAAGACCAAGAAAAAGAGCAATCCAGGTGTGGGAATGCGAATAGAGATAGAGAAACAAAAAAAGGCCCATCCCAATGATCCCAACCTGACGATTCTCAGTGCTATTCTGACCAGCAAAGACAGCACTTCCACACATCGTTCAACCAGTGAGCGGATCGACTCACTTTATTCTGCTCTGGAGCTAACAGGCACCGTTGTTATGCATGAATATCTGACAACCTATTCAGTCGATGTGCTGTGTGATATCTATTTTCTATATCTGGAAACCATAAGAACAAAACTTCAGGACAATCTCAAAATAATCAAGGCCGCGGAAAGTCACTCCATTCGGCGGGATATCCGCGTCCTGAACATGTTGCTCGAACAGAAACGACTGAAGAAAACGATTTCCAATATTGCGAAAAAACTGGATGGATTTGGCTATCCATACGAAACCATGAGCCCATTTCATATTGCCAAGTCGTTTCAGGCTTCAGAAGAAGAGTCTGATAACCGGATCGGGCCCGGTACTGTCAAGTTGAACAAGTTTCTCATTCGAATCTATCTGAATGTCTTTTCACAGATTCCAGCGTTGATGCCGATGGCTAAAAAGATCTGTGATGTTTTGCCCAGAAATAAACATTGCCGGGCCTTGATCGCCAATGTCAGCATAGAAAACGCGTTCATGAAAATGCAGGTTGCGAAATTGAACAAGTCAGCGGATCTGCCGAAGATGATAACCAATGTTTATAACTATGGGAAAAAATTTATCGGGCTAAATTTTTCGGAGACGGTGACCTCATCTCTGGAAGCGAAAATCCTGATCAAAATCATACAAATGGTAGAAGAGATGGCCATGCTCTCGTCTAAGTTGAATCCTGATGTTATCATCTATGCCTATAACTGCGCTACAATTGCCCTGCATTTCTATCAAGAGGAGGCTAAGGTGTTGATTCGGCGACTTTCTGATATAGCGGCCAGGCAACAGCTGAAATTGAACTGACATTCCCTGGCCAGTTCAATTTGTGGCTTCTATTTTCGGGCTTTCGTGAAGTCCTTTTTCGTCTTAAGCCAGTTCGTCGCCTGCCACTTCTCCAGCTCAAACAGCCACGATTTCCCCAATTCATTTATCTCTTTCCAGTCAGCGTTTTTGCCGGCAGGCGAAGCGGATAGAAGATTGAGGTAATGTGTTTCGACTACGTTGTCCTTATCTTTCTCCAGCGTCTTTTTCTCTGTCTTGACCAGGATTTGGAAGTTCAATTTTGAGCCATCGAAGAGCGTGACAGAGATCTCTGATTTCAGACCCAGTCTGTTTTCGAGATCGCTGTTCCGCTGAATGGCGTTGTAGACTGACAACGTTTCCAATTCATCGAGCATTTCTTTCACCGCCTCCTCATCTGTTATCTCACTACTTGACAGGTCAGTGACAAGAAGCTTCTTGTCACTGTTTTCCCTCTCAAAACGTAAACGGCTACCGGGGCTTTCGAATTGGACGGATTTGATCTGGTCTTTATTCATTGTAATCAGCACCTTCTGAACCCAGGCGTCCAATTGGGTTTCGAAGTTGATATTCTCTTTGACCAGATAAACTGCGGCTGTTTCACCAATTCTGACATACGTGCCGTCCGGACGTGAAGGGAGATTGGGATTTGAGGAAACAGAGTCTCTGTTTTTTCCGGCAATCATTTTAAAAACGACTTTGCCCTTGCTTTTGAGTACTAATTGTGTTCCTGTCGTACCCTCTCCGTTTTTCGCCTCCTCATTTAATAAAAGTCCGAAATGAGCGAGTCGGTCTTTATCCTTCGTTACCAATGCAGCCAGACGATAGGTTGTAATACTGTCGAGGAGTTCCACCAGCTTTTGGGTATTTGCAGGGAACTCATTCTTCTCAGTAATCAACCATCTATGCGCTTTTTTATGCAAATGAAGGGCAGTCTCCTGCTTTTCGATCACAATCTCGTCGATGGTTTCCACAAGCTCTATTCTGGCAATCTGCTTACCAATGGGCGAGTCACCCGGCCGTTTATTCTTCTTGGAATACAAATTGACAAAAATGGCAATAATGATGAGCAAGGCTGCTGCTATGATTAGATTTCTTTTTGACATGATTCGATTTGTTGTTCGGAATTAAGGACAGATGTTCTAATTCGATTTTTTACGGAACCGGCGGTAATAGAGAAACAGTCCGGTTAGAATCAATAGAATGGGAACAATAGTCAGGTTAATCAATGTAAGATTGGTTTTTTCAGATTCGATATCCTGCCGCAGCAGTTTTCTGATTTTGCGTAACTCAGTCTTGGTTTTTTTCTCTTCTTCTTTGAACTGCTTTATCTTTTCGATCTGTTCCTTAGTTAAGACAATCTTGTTGGTTCCCTTTTGGACATTCAATTTGCTTAGTTTTTCCTGAACTTCCTTTAGCTGGGTCGTAATTCTGCTTTCAGCTGCCTGATATTTGACCTGAGCATTCTTTTCCAGCATTAAAAAATGCGTAAAGGGTCGCCTGAAACGTCCACGAGACCGAATTCCCATCATCTCCCCGGCACCACCCAGGAATTCCACCATATTCACCATAAAAGTCAGGTTGTCATTTTTTGGCTGGCTGTAAACCTGTCCCAGCAGGTTGAACTGTTCGACACTGTAGTTATCGGAAATAAAGTCGACGTCTGTGATTAGAAGAATCTTGCTTTCTTTAATCCCGTCTGAAAGATGTGGCTTCGGCTGGCCTATTTTTTCAGGTTGACCCTTACCCTCACTTTTTGGCGCTGCAGGTCTTTTAGAAAAGGCTGATGTCAGTTTACCGCTGAGAATACCAGCCAAGATATATGATTTGCCGGTGGGCTTGACCTGATTGTTAATCTTTAAAGGATCGGCAAAACGAATCATGATGTTCTCAACGAGACCGGTACTGGTGGAGCTTTTGATCAACGGTTGCAATTTCAGAGGGCTGGATTTTTGCAGCATAAAACCGCCCGGTTCGATCAGCAGCATATCTTCCAGTTCTTTGGTAGCGATCAGATCCTGTTCAAACGAGTCTCTGTTCAGACTATGCCACAGGGTGTACGAGACAACACCAACCGATCCACCCGCATTAACACGTGTGGGGTGTTCTTTATCCCCCAGAATTTTGCTTGCCTGATAGTCGACTCCCCAATGTTTGAAGAGTTTTTCAAGATCGCTGGAAGCCTGAGGCATCTGGCCCATTTGAGCCATCATTGCTGCGGTCGGATCGACTCTGGCATTGGGATCGACCAGAACGATTAACTCCCCGCCCTTTAAAACAAACTGATCGATAGCGTAAAGGGTGTTTTCGCTCAGCTTTTTCGGATGGATAACAATCAGAATCGAAATATCAGCAGCGATTTCCTGTGCTGCTGATGCAATTGTCTCAATCTTAAATGTTTTTTCCAGTTCCTGGATGAAAAACCATTTGGGTTGGTTGCGCTGCCCCTGCATCTGTTGCATACGGTTTGCAGCGACACCCATCACCGGGATGCTACTCAGGATGCCGATTTTTTTGTCCTTTTTTTGGGATAGCTGCAGTAGCATCTGAGTGATGTCATACTCCAGGAACTGTTCTCTCCTGGGATCCATCATAGGTATATTCAGTTCGCGGTCTTCCTGGGTGATAACCAGCCCCATATAGAACTTTTCGCCGTTACTCAGGTCCACGCCGGAAAGACCATATTTTTTTGCCCAGACCTCTTCATCTGAATCTGGTTTCGGATCGTAGGTTTCCAGGCGGATCATCTCCGGATTTAAATTTTGATACTCGTTCAGCAGTTCGCTGATTTTTTTGCCGTAATTTTTGTAAACGATGGGTAATGATTCCAGGTTTTTCGAAAGGTAGTATTTCAGAGTGAGCGGTGTCGCAATTTTTTCAACAATGTTTTCTGTGCCCTCTGAAAGTGTGTAGAGATTCTCTTCGGTGATGTCTAACCGGGAATACAGACCCGCTGAGATCACATTAATAGCGACGATGATAATCAACACCAAAACAATGCTGATAGCTGTGGATCCCAATACTTTCTGTCTTTTTTTCACGTTCGCCCTTGTACGAAATGAATTAAATTTTTCAATTGGAAATCGACGGAACTGTTCCGCCGTTGCGCCCTGCGGGCTGTATAATCAGATTAAAACGTCCTTAAAGCGTCTGCTGTGCGCTAATTAACCGTCAGGAAGCCTTCTTTGTTTCCAGAATCAGTGCATTGATGATCAGACCGCCGCCAATAATGGAAAGAAAAAATACAATATTCCGACTGTCGATAATTCCTCGACTGATCGAATTGAAATGTGTCGAGAAACTGAACGTCGCTATGATTTCCGTCAGCCAGACGGGGAACAGTTTGTTCAGAATGTCAGTAAATACCCCCCAGCCGGTTAATACCATGCAAAAACAGATAATGACGCTCAGGATAAAACTGATGACCTGATTGCGTGTCAAGGATGAGGTGACACAGGTAATGGCCAGATACGACCCTGCCATCAAAAAACTTCCGAGATAACTGGCGAAAATGACGCCCTGATCGGGTGATCCAAGGTAATTGATGGTCAGTATCATCGGGAAGGTCATTGCCAGTGCAATGCCGATAAATATCCACCCAGCCAGAAACTTACTGATAACCGCCTGCATCATACTGATGGGCAGTGTAAACAGAAGCTCGATGGTGCCCGTATTTCTCTCTTCTGCCCAGAGCCCCATACCGACAGCCGGAATCAAAATGAGGTAAAGCCAGGGGTGGAACAGAAAAAAGATCTCAAGACTGGCCTGATTTGAATTGAAAAAATTGCCCAGAAAAAAGGTCGTCCCCACGGTTGAGAGCAGAAAAATAATGATAAAAACGTAAGCAACGGGGGAGTAAAAATAGCTTCTCAGTTCCCGTTTAACCAAGGTGATGATTTGATTCATGTCTCTTTTATCCTCCTAAAGTGAGATTTCTGAAAACTTCATCCATAAACCCCTTTTCCCGGTATATTTCAGAAATTTCAATGTTGTCTGCATCGAGACATTTTTTGACCTGTCCGAGAATGTCCTGCTTTTTATTGGGAAATATCTGAACGGTAAACAACCCGGAGGCTTGAGATGGCTCAATGATTTTGACGTCGTTGACGGCTTCAAGCTTTTGCAATGCTTCAACTATCGTATCTTCAAGTCGGTGGGGCAGGGTCAAAGTGACTGTGTTGTACATCTTTGAATGGGTCAGGAGCTCTTGTGGGGCTCCATCGACGACAATTTTTCCCTGGTTGATGATGATTGCCCGGGTACAGATAGCTTCCATCTCTTCCAGAATATGCGTTGAGAGTATGATTGCCTTTTCCTCCGCCATTTTCCCAATCAGCGTGCGAACTTCCTGTTTCTGATTCGGGTCCAGACCGTCGGTGGGCTCATCGAGAATCAACACTGGCGGGTCGTGTATGAGCGCCTGAGCAAATCCGACCCGTTGTCGAAAACCTTTGGAGAGGGTGTCGATTGTCTGTTGACGGGCACTTTCCAATGACGTCAAGTCAATAATTCGCTCCACTTTATCGCTCTTTTCCTGTCCGCTGAACCCGCGGGTTTCAGCGATGAAATCGAGGAATTCGTTGACCGTCATGCTTTTATAACTGGGAGCGCTTTCCGGTAAATACCCAACTATTTTTCTAACAGCAATGGAGTCTGACAGAATATCCTTGCCATCGATTCGGGCCGTTCCTGATGTTGGCGTAATAAAACAGGAGAGCATTTTCATGGTTGTCGATTTGCCCGCGCCATTCGGTCCCAGAAATCCCAGGATTTCGCCCTTGTTGACCTGGAAGGAGACGTTGTCGACGGCAACTAGAGAGCCATAATTTTTTGATAAATGATCAACTTCAATCATAGTTTGTTTTTGTTTGAAGTAGCAGAATTCCCAGACAGGCTGGGATCAGGTTAAGTATGACATCACCTTTGCAACTGATTTTTTCTATGGAATCAAGTTGGCTGACAGGGAAGGATTTTTTTAGTCGGCATTGAATTGAAATGTGGATTTTCGCATCGTTTGGGACTGGTTCTTTTGTCAGGATCAATTGTGCATATCATGCAGGGTTCTTTGTTCTCTGAAAAACATTTAATTACAATTCTGTAAAAAGTCAATACTAAAGTCAATAGCTATTCTAGGAAAAATTCTGCCTGAATTCATAAATTGTATTCCAGCAATGATGATTCATGGTTGAATAAAATTGTCTGATTATAGATAGTTGGGGCAGACACTGTCAGGAATCTTCTGTCCAGAAATCCCAATCGGAAAGCCTGCGATGGACTTTATACGCTGTGGTGCAGGATTTAGAGCCCTTCGGATGGTATGACATCTTGACGCACAAGGTTTATGATAGTAATTTATCAAGTTATCGCAGCGAATCGTTTTCTGAAAAGGGCGATCCGTTAAATCTTGTTTAACTGACGGTGCTGCACGGTGAAAAAAATCAGACCTGTTCGCGTCAAGTAGAAATACCAGCCATAATGATAAAGACGTGTTACAATAGCATGTTAAGGCCTCAGAGTCTATTTTTGTGAATGTCATTTTCCTTATATTTCAGCACTTTTTTTAATTCAGGAGCCAAGCTTGGGATTTGAGATATTTCTGGCAGGACGATATCTGCGCAGTCCACGTAAGGATCGGTCTATCTCGATTATTACCAAAATTGCGGTGGGTGGTGTTGCTGTTGGGGTGTTGGTACTGATTACGGCGCTTTCCATGATGAATGGCATGGAAAAGGAGATGCGTGACGCCCTCAGAGGTGCAGAGAGTGACCTGACTGTCTATTCGATGTCATCTGAAGGTTTTCCATGGGGAGAGGATAACCAGCTGATCGAGCGGATAAAACAGACGGTGGAGATAGAAGCCTATGCGCCTTTTACGACTCACCAGGGGTTGATCAGGGGCCCTCAAAAACCGGCTGGAACCCTGATCAAAGGAATCGATGCTGACCGGGAAGCCGAAGTGGTGCCTATCGATTTTTTTATCAGAACCGAATCCTTTGAAACCAAACGGGACAATTCCAACCCCGATAGGGAGATAGCCGAAACCGAACGACAAAAAGCGCAGAAGATACTGGCTCAGCTGAAACCCCATCTGGAGTCGGTTAAAGATGCAGCCGGCAAGCTGCGCCAAACAAAAATTACCGGAATGATTGTCGGTTCCCAGCTGGCACGTAATCTGGAAGTAGAGATCGGTGATTTTGTGACACTCATGTCATTGGAGACACGGATGTCTCCCATAGGAGAGATTGGTGTTTCCAAACGCTTCAAAGTTGTGGGCTTTTTCGAATCCGGTCTGCCTGGTTATGATGAACTGGTATCTTATATCGATATCGGCATCGCCCAGAAGATGTACCGGATGCAGGGGCGTATTAGTGGATTGACCATTAGTGTCGAAGATAGCGGAAAAGCTGAAACCTATAAAGAAAAACTCAAAGAGAAGATTGGCTTCCCATATTTTTTCACTACCTGGCAGGATAACAATAAAAACATGTTTGCGACCTTTGAGCTGGAGCGATTTGCTCTGGGAATCATCTTGACGCTGATCATTCTTCTGGGCTCATTTCTGATAGTCAGTTCCCTGATTATGCTGGTGGTGGAAAAAAGAAAGGATATCGCCATCTTAAAAGCGATGGGAGCAAAAAATAGTTCAATTCGAAAGATTTTTATCTACCAGGGGGCTCTGATCGGTTTGACAGGGACAGTGGTGGGCGTGGTGCTGGGACTTATTGTGTGCTGGGTGATCAGTAGTTTTGATATCATCGATATTCCACCGGGTGTCTATGTGGGAAACCGGATTCCTATGCAAATTGAGGTTATGCAGATATTTATTATTACGACAGTTTCACTTCTGATCTGTTTTTTCGTCACGATAATTCCTTCCATGAAGGCTTCTAACCTGGACCCCGTTGAAGGGATGAGAAACGAATAGCGATGGAATCAATTATTACAGTTGAAAATCTCACTAAACATTTCGTCGATGGAAATGGTCAGAGGCTTGAAATATTAAAAGCGATTGACCATGAATTTCCCAGGAATGCGAGTATTTCCATTGTCGGAAGTTCCGGTAGTGGAAAAAGTACGTTACTCAACCTGATGGGAGGTCTGGACCATCCGACATCCGGAAATGTTTTCTTTCTCGGCGAGAATATTAATCAGTATGATTCGGATACTTTGTCAGACTGGCGGAATCGCCATGTTGGATTTATTTTTCAGGCCCATCATCTGCTTCCCGATTTTACGGCATTGGAGAATGTTTCAATTCCCGCTATGATTGCGGGATCTCCCAGGCAGCAGTATCTAAAAAAGGCAGAAATGCTTCTCGATCAGGTCGGTCTTAAAGAACGTTCAACCCATAAACCGAGTCAGCTTTCGGGAGGGGAACAGCAACGAGTGGCTATTGCCAGAGCTTTGATTAACTCTCCCAGCATGGTTTTTGCGGATGAACCCACTGGCAATCTGGACAACAAAACGGGTGAGTCAGTAGGGGCGTTACTCCAGGAAATCTGCCGTTCACAAAAAACAACGTTGATTGTGGTGACTCACAATGCCGGCCTGGCAACCAGTATGGATTTTAAACTGAGACTTTTTGATGGGAAACTCTCAGAGTTCTGAACATTTTTTGGGATGAGTTTTTACAGGGATGTGGTTTTATGAAGACTATTGCAGCACATTGGTTAAGGCGGATTAATGAGTATTCATTTTGGGTAGTGCTGTGTTGTGCTATGCTATCTATGCCTTCGTCCCTCTTCGGTCAGACAGATTCTACTTTGGTCCAGGGAACGATCATTGAAATCAAGATCGAGGGACTGAAGTTTATAGAAAAAGGCTTGATTCTTTCGACCATCCAATCGCAGCGGGGGTTACGACTTTCGCCCGTCACCGTATCTGAGGACATCAAAACACTTTACCAGCTGGGCTATTTTGAGGATATATCCGTAGACTTCGAAACCGAAGAAGTGGGTCAATTGAACCTGATCTTCAAACTGGTTGAAAAGCCAAGAATTGCCCTGATAGAAATTAAAGGCAACCTAAAGATCAGCAGTGATACGTTGAAGGAAAAACTCAAGGTGTTTCAAAATAATATGGTTGATCATAAGCGCATCAAAGCGGATGTGGATTTAATTCTCGAAGAGTATCGAAAAAAGGGGTACATGCAGACCCAGGTGGATTACAAGATCGAGAAGATCAAGCGGGATTCTGTTACGCTGACCTATCATGTGACAGAATCGCCAAAAGTTTTTCTGACGGAAATCGAAATTACCGGCACTAAGATTTATCCCCCTCTGGATATTGAGCGGATTATGATCTCCGCAGAAATTGACTGCTTTTCCTGGATGAATGATTCAGGTGTATTCCAGGAATCGAAAGTCAACCAGGATCTTCAGGTGATAACCCAACTCTATCTCTCCAATGGATATATTAAACTCAAAATTGATAAACCCAAAGCGGTTCTGATTAAAAATAGAGATTATTCCCGTGTCAAGATCGGGATCAATATTTCTGAAGGAGATCAGTATTTCACCGGCAAAATTGATCTCATCTCAGCTGATGGTAACGAGTTGCTGTTCGATAAAGCAGAGTTGCTGTCCGACATGGTTATGCAGACGGGAGCTGTTTTTAACCCTTATCGCCAAAATGAAGATCGATTTAAAATATCCCGGATTTATCAGGCGCGGGGGTACGCTTTTTCCAGTGTCCGTGTAAAGAACAAAATCCATGAGGACACAAAAACCGTCGATCTGACCTACCGTATTACTCGGGGAGAAAAGGCCTACATAGGCCGGATCGAAATTGCAGGCAATTATGAAACCATGGATCATGTGGTCAGGCGGGAGCTGGAAGTATATGATAATGAGCTTTTTGACGGTGTCAAGCTGCAAGAGAGCCAGAGAAAGATCACTCGTCTGGGATTCTTCGAGCAGGGATCCGGAGTTCGCTTAAAAAAATCACAGGGGGCGGAAGAGAATACACTCGATTACAGTATTATTTTGAATGAAGCTCAGACCGGCACCTTCAATGCCAGTCTTTCTTATTCCGGCTATAGTGGATTTGCCCTGCTATTGTCCGTTTCAAAGAAGAATTTTTTGGGAACTGGGAGGACGGTGACACTTTCTACCGAGCAGCAGGGAGAGGGAGACAGCCGTTACGATTTCAGCCTGATCAGCCCCTACTGGTTTGATACCGATTTCGTGAACTCCTTCCGGCTCTTCTCCATTTATGAAGATGAGGTCTATTACAACACACGGACGACTGGATTTAACTTTGGACTCAGCTATCCGATCTGGAAAAACCTGACTGCCAGCTCGGTCTACTCGTGGAAAAATGAGGATTACACAGACATCAACGAAATCGGTGAGGAGTCCTTAGAAGGAGAGACCCGGAACGCCTATAGAAGTGTGAGGCTGGGGACCACGTACAGTACGGTCGATCATCCGCTGTTCCCATCCAAGGGATATGAGGCTTCGTTTTCAATTGAACAATACGGCGGCCCTTTCGGTGGCAGTATCGAATACCGCACCTATAATCTTAACACCAAATATTTCAAGACCCTGAATGATTCAGGGACGCTCCTTTTTGGGGCTAAATTCAACTGGGCGCATTTGCAGAAGACCAACCCTTCCAAAGAGATTCTACTGGCAAAAAGATATGAAATCGGTGGAATTACGACTGTCAGAGGATTTGACTACAATGATATCGAAGGGCCCAGCAGTGAAGGGGAACTGGGTCAGCTGGCCAGCGATTACATCAGGGGCAAATACCCCTATCAAGGTGATTATTCGGACTGTCAGAGCGATCCGGTCTGTGCGTCACTACCGGAGTCCAAGGACGCCACACGGGAGTACTTTGAACAGCATCGCGGGGGAACAACCCAGAGGATACTCAATCTCCAGCTCTACTTCCCCCTGACCCGGGAAGGAACCCGTATCCGAGGTCTTGTGTTTTTCGATGCCGGTAATGTTTGGGCGGAAGATCGTATGTATGAAATTGCGGGTCAAAAAAAGGATGACTGGTACTACCGAATGAGTACCGGTGTGGGTGTTAACCTGATTACACCGATGGGGGTGTTGCGGTTTGAATATGGTGTAAAATTGGATAAGAAACCTGCCGAATCACCCAGTAAATTCGACTTCCACATTTCCGGCCTGTTCTAAATAAAACGACATTTCCAGCCTGATGTTAACCCGCCTTGATCACAAAGCGGGCTGACATCCCAATCCTTTCAAGTCTGACGGCAGTTCGGGTTTGCAGATAGGCTCGGGTCCTTGTGAGCCTTCCATTTCCACAGATCCCTTAGTACCGATAATGCTCCGGTTTATAAGGACCATCCACAGGTACGCCGAGATATTCCGCCTGTTTGTCTGTCAGGGTGGTCAGCTTGACACCCAGTTGATCCAGGTGAAGTCTGGCAACATCTTCATCCAGCTTTTTCGGAAGAATGTAGACTATATTTTCGTACTTCCCCTTATTCTTAAACAGCTCAATTTGAGCGAGTACCTGATTGGTGAATGAGTTTGACATGACAAAGCTGGGATGACCCGTTGCACAGCCCAGGTTCAGGAGCCGTCCTTCCGCCAGGATCATCACACTGTGACCATCTGGAAATACCCATTCATCATATTGGGGTTTGATATTGATATTTTTAATGCCTGGGATTTTTTTCAGACCCGCCATATCAATTTCGTTATCGAAATGGCCGATATTACCCACAATTGCTTTATCCTTCATTTTAGACATATGTTCAGCTGTGATGACGTTAAAGTTCCCGGTCGTGGTCACAAAAATATCGGCGGTCTCAAGTACATCTTCCAGCGTCGTTACCTGGTACCCTTCCATTGCGGCCTGAAGAGCGCAAATCGGATCTATTTCCGTAATAATGACGCGGCAACCTTGTCCTTTGAGAGCTTGGGCTGACCCTTTTCCGACCTCTCCAAAACCACAGATTACTGCAACCTTACCTCCCAGCATCACGTCGGTTGCCCGGCAGAGACCATCTGGCAGTGAATGTCGACAGCCGTAAGTATTATCGAATTTACTCTTGGTCACGGAATCGTTCACGTTAAATGCCGGAAACATCAGTTCTCCAGACTCCTGCATGGCGTAAAGGCGATGAACACCGGTTGTCGTCTCCTCGCTGACGCCGATGATATTTTTTATCACCTTGGTCCAGCGATTTGGATTTTTTTCCAGCTCCTTTTTCAACATGTTAACGATGACGCCCCACTCTTCTGGATCGTTATCCGGATCGAAATCGGGAACTTTGCCCGCGGCTTCAAATTCCGCACCTTTATGTACAACAAGTGTCGCGTCACCACCATCATCGACAATCAGGTCCGGTCCTGAGCCGTCAGGCCACATCAGAGCTTGTTCCGTACACCACCAATACTCCTCCAGCGTCTCACCTTTCCATGCAAATACAGGCGTCCCTTGGGGTTCATCAATTGTTCCGTTTGGTCCAACAACGATGGCTGCTGCTGCATGATCCTGTGTAGAAAAAATATTACAACTGACCCAGCGGACATCTGCGCCGAGGGCAACCAGCGTTTCAATCAGGACCGCGGTTTGAATGGTCATATGCAGACTACCCATGATCTTGGTACCGGCCAGGGGCTTCTCTGACTGGTATTTCTCTATGAGAGCCATTAATCCTGGCATCTCCTGTTCGGCTAGCCGGATCTCATTGCGACCGAATTCGGCCTGACTGATGTCAGCAATTTTATATGCAGGGCGTTCTGTAATGGACGTTTCAAGTATCTTATTCATCTTTACTCTCGCTTATTAGTTGGATAGGTTTTTGTCTGTTCAGTGGTGTCGAAGAATTTTCTTGAAGCAGAATCTTTTTATTATATAAAGAGGGATTGAAACTGTCACCTGCAAACACAAATATCTGAAATGAAGAGCAATATTAATTTGACGTGAATTCCCTTTCTAATGTCAAGCGGCACCCCCTGTTTTCATGCTAAACCCGCAATATGGCGCAATGACGCGCTATTCGAAGCGGCGAATTTCCTGACAGATCTCTTCGACAATTGAATCCGCAGTTGAAGCGCCTGAGGTGATCCCGACCTCTGTTTTTCCCTTGAACCATTCCGGCTTCAGCTGATCGGCAGTTTCAATATGGTGGCTGTCGACGTAATTGCGTGTCAATTCAACCAGTTTCTTAGTATTTGAAGAGTGAAAGCCGCCAACCACAATCATGATATCTACCTGTTTAGCAAGCTTTTCTGCGGCGATCTGTCTTTTTTTTGTGGGGGAACAGATCGTATTCTTAACTTTTACGTCAGGACATCGCTGATGAATAAGGGCGACCAGTTCATCGAAGCGCCTCTGGGAGAAGGTACTCTGGCAGATAATACCAATTTTTTCTGGCAAATCGGTCTGATCGAGCTCAGCTTCAGAATTAATGATAATCGGGTCTTTCATCCTGGATGCAATTCCCTTAACTTCGATATGTTGTTTATCACCCAGGATGACTATTTTATAGCCCTCTTTTTCAAGTCCAATTCCAGCCCGATAAATGGTACTGACCAGGGGACAGGTTGTATCAACAATATTCAGTTTGAGCTGATCCAGTTTTTCAAAATTTTCCACCAGTGTCCCATGGGCGGTAATGACAATTGGATTTTCCTCCTGGCCAGTAATTTCGTGAATAATGGTTTTACCCTTTTGTTCGAGTTCCCGGACCACCTGCTTGTTGTGAATTAAATCTCCAAAAATGTTGACCTCTTCATGTTCATTGACAATATCCAGTGCTCTTCTGACTCCCCAGCAAAATCCTTGGTCTTCAGCCACAATAATATTTTTCATTATTCAACACGATTTCATTTTTAGATTTGAAACAGCAGAAGATGTCACTGGTATTTTTAAATCCTTCAGCCTTTTTTATTATCCAAACACAGATTCTGATTTTGGCTCCTCCAATAAGTGTGTTTCTCATCACAATTTTAGCCTATGATCGATGGAAAAACCAGTCCCCAGATTGAAGATATCATTTTGATAAATTTAAATATTTAAAATCATTGTTTTCTTGTTGCCAACACTGGATTTATTTATCAAATTCTGCTATTTCCTATGGATAGACAAATAGCAAATAGACGAGTCTGATCACTCCTGTTTTATGGCTGTGAGCGTATTCTCCAAATCAAACCTGTAAGAAAAATTTCCTCTCGGAAAAGTTACAGCAAACCGTTTTTTCACCTGATGGCGACATATCCAAGTTCTTCCAGATTCTACGGGTTCGAAAAGAAATCATAATTTTGAAAAACAATCAGGTCCCGGAGGGTACCACCTCTGCTTCCGGGGATTAATAAAAATTTAAGCTGCTAAAATAAAAATGCTCAGTTATTTGAAAAAGAAAATCGTGGGGTCGTTCTCTGATCGGGAATTAAAAAAGTATTATCCCTTTTTACAAAAAATAAACGATCTTGAAAGCGATTTTAAGAATCTCAGCCAAACTGAATGTATTGCAAAAGCTGAAGATTTAAAGTCGAGGGCGAAAAATGGAGCCGAACTGGATGACCTTCTTCCGGAAACTTTTGCGCTGGTTCGAAAGGCGTCTATAGAGACACTGGGAGAGCGACATTTCGATGTTCAATTACTCGGTGGAATCGCACTCCACCGAGGTGAAATAGCTGAAATGAAAACCGGTGAAGGGAAAACGCTGACTGCGACTTTACCGCTGGTTCTGAACGCTCTCTCAGGGAAAGGGGCACATGTTGTGACGGTCAATGACTATCTGGCCGAACGTGATTCAAAATGGATGGGGGAGATCTTTCAGTATCTGGGAATGACCGTGGGGGTCATCAAACACGGGTTGACTGATGAGGAGCGGAGAGACGCATATGCCGCTGACATTACGTACGGAACTAATAACGAATATGGTTTTGACTATCTGCGTGATAATATGAAGTTCGACTTGAAGGACTATGTGCAGCGTGATCACCATTATGCAATTGTCGACGAGGTTGACAGTATTCTAATCGATGAGGCCCGGACCCCGCTGATCATTTCTGGTCTTGCGGCCGGATCCACGGAAAACTATCACATCATTGATCGGGAAATGTATGGTCTGACCCGTGAATGGCGAGTGAGCGACAGTCCCGAACCGGAACTCGTCGCCAAACTCCATGAGATTGAAATCAATGAGGTCAAGAACTTTTTACGGAATCATGAGGATCTGGATGTTATTATCCCCGGAGACTACACCCTTGAGGAAAAATCGCGCAATATTCAGCTGGCCGAATCCGGTATAGAAAAAATGCAGACTCGACTGACCGGAATATTGAAAACACCCAACCTGTTTGATTTTGAAAACATTGAGTTTTTGCATCACGTCAATCAGGCATTGAAGGCGCAGTATGTTTTTAAGCGGGATATCGATTATGTGGTTCAGGAAGGCAAGGTCTTGATTGTTGATGAATTCACCGGCCGGATTATGGAGGGACGCCGTTTCAGTGATGGGTTGCACCAGGCACTGGAAGCTAAAGAACGGGTCCGAATTGAAAAGGAGAATCAAACACTTGCCTCAATTACATTTCAGAACTATTTCCGCAAATATGAAAAACTGGCGGGTATGACGGGTACGGCTGAAACAGAAGCGGATGAGTTCATGAAAATATACAACCTGGGCGTGGTTGTGATTCCGACGAATAAGCCCATGATTCGCCAGGATCACGCGGATGTTATCTATAAGACCGCAGCGGCAAAAAAACGTGCGATCTTGAGCCAGATTCAGGATGTGTTTAGTAAAAAACAACCGGTGCTTGTTGGAACCGCTTCCATTGAAAGTTCTGAAGTTCTCAGCCGGATGTTGGACAAAAATAAAATTCCCCACAAAGTCCTCAACGCCAAATTCCATGATCAGGAAGCAGAAATCATCGCTAAGGCAGGCCAGCCGGGCTCTGTAACCATCGCGACCAATATGGCCGGTCGGGGGACCGACATAAAACTGGGAGAAGCGATTGTCAATAAAGGCGGACTTTTTATTCTGGGTACGGAGCGAAACGAATCTCGTCGGGTGGATAACCAGTTGCGTGGACGTTCCGGCCGTCAGGGAGATGCAGGTGCCAGCCGCTATTTCCTCTCCCTGGAAGATGATCTCCTCCGTATTTTCGGGGGGGAAAAAATTGCCAACCTGATGAACAAGTTGAAGATCGATGAAGATGAATCCATTGAGCATATTCTGATTTCGCGTGCGATCGAAAACTCCCAGAAGAAAGTGGAGGCGCATAATTTTGATATCCGGAAACATCTACTGGAGTACGATGACGTCATGAATCGCCAGCGGGAGATAATCTATCGCCAAAGAAAAGGCATTTTAGGTGATGAAGGAGAGGAAATCTTTCTGGATATGCTGGATGATGTTCTTGAGGTTCTGCTGCGGCAATATTGCAACGTAAAGCATATTGACGAATGGGATCTGGAAGGTCTTGAAAAAGAGCTATTTTCACGGTTTAAACTGAATCTGACATCGGAAATGGACGATCACAATTCGTCCCGGGAGGAGCTCTTTGACTGGATTTCACAAAAACTGCTGGCGCAATACAGAGAAAAAGGAGAAGAGTTCGGAGAGTATAAAGAAATGGTTCTGAGGCAGATTCTATTAGAGATTACTGACTCGATGTGGAAAGACCATTTGCTTTCAATGGATCATCTCAAGGAAGGAATTGGGATGCGTGGCTATGCGCAGAAAAATCCATTGAGTGAGTACAAAAAAGAGGGCTTTGAACTTTTTGCTGCTCTGATGACGCGAATCAGTGAAGAGTGCGTTAAAGCTTTTTTCCAAGTCAGTATCGTTCAGGAACCGCCCCAGGAGAGAGATAGACACCCGCAGGAGATGGAGATGATACATGGCGAGTTGGATCGACCGGAACCTCAGAAGGTCGCCAAACAGATGCCTGCCAGAAAAAAGCGGGAACCGGGTCGAAACGAACCCTGTCACTGCGGCAGTGGGAAAAAATACAAGAATTGCTGTCTGAAAAAAGACCAGGACCTCGGTGATTAGAATGGGGGTTCAAAATATCAAAACACCCCCGAAGCTCTATTTTTTTTGGAAGGCCGATGATCTCAGGGCAGATGTAAACACACATAAATAACCTCAACCCTTTTTATCAGTTATGACTACAGAGTTTAGAAGCGTGAAGCCCGTAAATATCGAAGATACCATGCAAGCGGCTTATCTGGAATACGCGATGAGTGTGATTGTTGGACGAGCGCTGCCCGATGTCAGAGATGGGTTAAAACCTGTCCACAGAAGGATTCTTTTTGCGATGAGCAAACAGAATGCGGCACATAATCGGCCATTCCTGAAATCAGCAAGAATTGTGGGTGAAGTTATCGGAAAGTATCATCCCCATGGAGACAGCGCGGTGTATGATGCCATCGTCAGAATGGTACAGGAGTTTTCCCTCAGGAACCCCCTGATAAACGGACAGGGAAATTTCGGTTCGGTCGACGGAGATTCCGCTGCGGCCATGCGGTATACCGAAATTCGTCTGCAGAAAATATCCCAGGAGTTTCTGGAAGATCTCGACAAGAACACCGTGGATTTTATTGACAACTATGATGGCAGTTTGCAGGAACCTACAGTTCTTCCGACAAAAGTCCCTAATCTGCTCATCAATGGCTCTACGGGTATTGCTGTTGGCATGGCAACCAATATTCCGCCGCATAACCTGACTGAAGTGGCGAATGGTTTGATCTATTACATTGATCGCAGAGACAGTTGTACTCTGCAGGAAATCTTGCCGTTTATACAGGGGCCTGATTTTCCTACCGCAGCCACTATCCTGGGGAATGAAGGGATACTCAGCGCTTACAAAACGGGTCGAGGGATTATCAGGATGAGGGCCCGGACGGAAGTGGAGGCGATTAAAAACAGTGCCCGTGAAGCGATTATTGTGACCGAGTTACCCTATCAGGTCAACAAAGCGCGATTGATTGAAAAGATCGCTGAGAATGTCAAAGAGAAAAAGATTGAAGGGATACAAGATTTACGGGACGAATCTGATCGGAAAGGCATGCGGATCGTGATCGAGCTGAAACGGTATGAAAATCCGGACACAGTGCTGGCGAATCTGTTCAAATATTCGGCCATGCAGAGTACTTTCGGAGCAAATATGCTGGCAGTGGTTGATGGGCAGCCACAGATTCTTCCGCTATTGGATTTCTTCAAATACTTTATCAATCACCGGATTGATGTCGTTATACGGAGAACTCGGTTTAATCTGGATAAAGCGGAGGAAAAGGCCCATATCCTGGAAGGATTGAAAATCGCCCAGGATAATATCGACGAAGTTGTCAAACTGATTCGCTCGTCAAAAAGTGGGCAGGAAGCCAAAGAGAGGCTAATGACTGAATTTCCACTGACAGAAATCCAGGCTCAGGCGATTCTGGATATGCGTCTCCAGCGACTGACCGGGTTGGAAGTGGAAAAACTCGTTTCCGAATTGGCAGAGCTGCACGAAAAGATAACATGGTATAAGCAGATCCTGGCAGATAATCAGCTGGTCCTGAACATTATTAAAGACGAATTGATCGAGATCAGAGATACATACGGCAGTGAAAGACGCACAGAGATCGTTGAGGGGCAGAATGAAATACTGCAGGAGGATCTGATCCCGGTCGAGGAGATGGCGGTGACCATGAGCCGCAACGGGTATATCAAACGTTGCGTTTTGGATACTTTCAGGGCTCAGAACCGGGGAGGAAAGGGGAAAATAGGTATGACGACCAAGGATGAAGATATTCTTGAGCATATTTTTATTGCCTCAACCCATGATACACTGCTTATTTTTACCAATCTGGGTAAGGTTTATTGGAAAAGGGTTTTTGAACTGCCATCAGCCAGCCGGATTTCAAAAGGTCGAGCCTGGGTCAATATCTTACCTTTGGTCGAAGATGAACGAGTGATGTTCTGTACGCCGATTTCAGACTACGCTGATGATAGCTATATCGTGATGATTACCGATAAAGGGGTGATTAAAAAAACGGCTTTACCAGCCTATAAAAACAAACGGGCTAATGGCACCAAGGCAATCTTGATTGACGATGATGATCGATTGGTGGCTGTACGATTGTGCACAGATGAAGACTTGATTTTTATCGCAACCAAACAGGGAATGGCTTTGAAGTTTGCCGCTAAAACGTTGCGGGCACAGGGTAGGGTAACCCGTGGATGCAGAGGGATTAAGCTGAAGAGTGGGCTTCAGGATAAGGTGATTTCCATGGAAGTGGCTTCTGATGATGGGACCATTTTGACTATCACAGAAAACGGTTTTGGGAAGAAATCGACTATCGAGAGTTACCGGCTTGGGAGCCGTGCGAATATGGGCGTTATGAATATCCGGGGCAGTGAGAGAATCGGTCAGGTAGTCCATTCCGTAATGGTCAATGATGATGATGAAGTGATGATTATCACCCAGAAAGGAAAAATTATCCGCTTGTCTGTCGAGCAGGTCAGAAGTACGGGTCGGGTAACCCAGGGTGTGAGAATGATCAATCTGGAAGCAGAGGAAAAAGTTGTTTCCGTTGCAAAAATTGCCTCTGAAAAAGTAACTGCCGAGGAAGGAGAAGAAGAGACAACGGATCAACCACCGATCTCCCCCATTCAGCAAGTGGATCACGAACCCATGGATGGTGAATAGACATGAAATGGGGAAAAACCATTTCTTTTCAGTTTTTTAAGCAACTTGTGGCGATATTTCTGGTCGGGTTGCTGTTTTTTCCAGGATGTCAGCGCGATGAGGCCCAGCGAATTTTTGATAAGGGACTGACATTGTGGGAAGACGAGAAGTATGATGAAGCCATTCAAAATTTCGTTGCCTTGACAAAGGCGTTTCCAGAGCATCATCTTGTGGATGATTCCCTGTTCTGGATCGCAAATATCTACGAGCACTATCTCAATAATCCCGAACAGACGATTCGATTCTATCGCTATTTGACCGGCAAGTTTGAAAAATCAGAATTTCAATTCAGATCGATGGTCGGCCTGGGAAGAGTCCGTGCTTTGCAAGGGGATGAGGGAAAAAGAAAAGCTATCCGGATCTTCAGAAAACTGCAGAAGCATCCTGAAATGATCCAAAATGAAAAAAAATGGGTGGAAAACCAGTTTCGGCTAATCGATCTTTACCTCGAACTCAAGCAATATGAGCAGACGCGGATTGAATTAAAACAGGTTATTCTAAAGGAACCAGACGTGAAGTCCGAGTCTAAGGCTTACTACCTGATCGGGCGCTCTTATTTGCTGGAGGGTAAAACAGAACTGGCGAAAATCACATTTCTGGAAGCGGACAGGAAGTTCGGATTTAAAAGAGTGTCCCTCGATTCAGCGATTAACCTGGCAGATATTTATGAACGAAGCGGCGAGTTGAGGCTGGCCATTGCGGTCTATGATACGATCTTGAACCGTTTAGAGCGAAAAGAGGTTTTTTATCAATTGGCGAATGATCGTAAGAAGAAATTGAATTCAAGATTAAAAAAGACCAAAACGGGATAGAATCAGGATGTTCCGTTCTTTGAACCAACTATTCAGGGAGAACGATTGAGTATGGGGCGAGTCATTGCGGTTTCCAATCAAAAAGGGGGGGTCGGAAAAACGACAACCTGCATCAATCTGGCTGCATCGATGGCAATTTTGGGCAAGGAGGTCTTGCTGATCGATTTTGATCCTCAAGGCAATACCACCAGTGGACTTGGACTGGTGCCCAATGACTGTGACCGGAACATCTATAATGCACTGATGGGGGATGCTCCCATTCAACAGCAGATACAGCAAACATCAGTCAAACGGCTCAACCTGATTCCGGCGAATATCGATTTAACAGGAGCGGAAGTGGAGCTGGTCAGCACCGCAGACAGAGAAATGCGCTTGAAATCGGTACTTTCCCCAATAAAAGATAACTTTGATTGTATTATTATCGACTGTCCGCCATCACTGGGCCTATTGACGATCAATGCGCTGGTCGCAGCAGACAGTATCCTCATTCCTCTGCAATGTGAGTATTATGCTATGGAAGGGATATCGCAGTTGCTGGTGACCATCAATCGCATAAAGGAGGCCTTGAATCCCAATATTAGAATAGAGGGTATCTTGCCAACAATGTATGATGTGAGGAACAATATCTCGAAGCAGGTGATTGAGGAGGTTAAACTACATTTGAAAGAGCATGTTCTTGAGACCGTTATTCCGAGAAATGTTCGGCTTTGTGAAGCACCTTCTTTTGGAAAACCGGCTTTCTTTTATGACAGGACAAGTAAAGGTACCGTCAGTTATCTGAAATTGGCAAAAGAACTACTGGAAAAGCATCAACTGATATCTGGATCATGACCAACAAACAACGCAAGGCCTTAGGGCGCGGCTTTGGCGCTCTTTTAAAAGCTGTCGAAGAAAATAATTCAGAAGACAATTCAGCAAACATTGCTCAATTGGAGATTGACAAAATCGGATTGAATCCGAAACAGCCAAGGCAGGAAATGAATACGGACCGGCTCGAAGAGCTGGCACAATCCATTCGCATGAAAGGCGTGATCCAGCCAATTCTTGTTCGCCCTGGAAATGACGGGCCCGGCAGTTATGAACTGATTGCCGGAGAGAGAAGGCTCAGGGCGTCGCGGATTGCAGGCTTTGATCGGATCCCGGCTATGATTAAGCCGATCAAGGACAAAGATTTACTGGAACTCGCCCTGCTTGAAAACATTCAGAGGGAAAACCTCAACGCTCTGGATGAGGCGAAAGCATATCGCGCGTTGTTGGAGGAGCATGGATATACTCAGGAGGATTTGGCGAAGCGTATAGGTAAAAACCGCTCCACCATCGCCAATCTGATCCGGCTGCTACAACTTCCCGAAAGCCTGCAACTTGATCTGGCAGAAAATAGAATCTCAGCAGGTCATGCCAGAACTCTTCTGGCAGTATCCGACGAAGCTGAACAGCTCAAACTGAGAAACAAAATTGTTGAAGATCATATTTCGGTGAGGGAGGCGGAACTGATCTCGCAGACCGAAAAAGAGTCTGCCAGTCCCAAACCTGTGAAAAAAAGTAATCCCGAAATATCGCCTCAATTGGTCCTGAATCAGGACCGGTTGCAGGACTGTTTCGGAACCAAGGTTGTCATCAAACCCCGGGGTGATAAAGGAAAAATCGAGTTGGAGTATTACAGCAGCGAAGATTTTAACCGTTTATACGCACTGCTCGTTAAGTAATACCAGCGGGAAGATTTTAGTTATTGAGGGCACTCGTTAACATCCCATTGTAAATATGAAGATATGACTGTTTCTAATGATGAGAAAATATCAGGGGAGAGCTCTTGAAATTTAATAAGGAATTTAAAACAACCAGTTTTCTATCGGATGCTTGTGAACTGAAGGGAAATCTCCACACCACCGGGGGAATCCGCATTGACGGGAAAATCAATGGTTCTTTGAGTTGTCGCTCGACAATCTTTGTTGGCGAGACAGCGGAGATTGAAGCGGAGATCGTAACCCGCTCCCTGATTTCGGGTGGGTCCATCACAGGCAATATTATTGCGGAAGACACAGTACAGGTCAACCGGCCCGGTTCGATTAGAGGTGAGATCAGAACAAGTCGTCTTGGTATTGAGAAAGATGTCTATTTTAGTGGTAAATGCCAGTTGCTGAGCCCTAAGAACAATAAAAAGCCCAAATCCCTTAAACCACGCTTACCCAGAAGAGCAATTCAAAACCGGGATTAAGCTTTAGCCGTTCTCCTGAAGCTTTTGTACAATTTCATCAAGAGATTGTTCCCATGTCTTGAATGGGACCTGGCACGTTCCTACCCTTTCATGTCCCCCACCGTTATAATCGAGCATCAGTTTGCCCACATTGGTACGGCAAGTTTGGTTTAATATGCTGTGACCCACAGCAAAAACAACATTCTGCTTATTTTTCCCCCACATTACCCTGACTTCGATGTTCTGATTTGGATAGATACCATAGACAAGAAACCTGTTACCGCAATAGATGGTCTCCTCGTTCATCAAATTGGTGACAATAACGTTCCCCTTAATATCGCAATTTCGCTGAAGCATATCCTCAAAGAGTTCCTGCTGCTCAAAGTAACGACGTGTTCGTTCTTGAATATCAGGAATCATCACAATCTCTTCAGCTGTTTTGGAACGGCAATACCCGATTAAATCCAGCATAAGTTCATAATTGCTGATTCTGTAGTCCGTAAACCGGCCCAGACCAGTGCGAGGATCCATGATAAACCCTAGAAGAATCCATCCTCTTGCGTCTACAATCTCGTCGGTACTTAGATTGGCGGAATCGGTTTTGTTTACAGCCTCTAGTAGCGGGATGAAATGATTGTCAAAGGTTGCTTCTCCACCATAATAATCCCAGATTACTTGAGCAGCGCTTGCAGCATAGTAAGACGCCCCCTCAAACTTGAGTTTTTCCATTTCCAGACGTTCCTCTTCACTGGCATGATGATCGAACCAGAGGCCGCAATTCTTATGATAAGGGACATTGGCCAGTACATCATTCGAATTCACTTCCACGGAGCCGTCCTGTAAATCTTTTGGATGAACAAACTTATATTCATCTACAATTTTTTTTTCTGACAAAAAAACTGCGCAGACCAGACCATCGAAATCAGATCGGGTTAAAAGTCTCATGAGTACCTCTTCTCTTGATTTGGATATATTCTATAAATACAATCTGATATCTCGATATATGAACTGAAGTATGTGCTTTATCTTTTTATTACAACAGTCTCGGTGAGATGAATCGTTTTCTTATTCTTTCCTATTTATAACACGGTGTTCGATATTTTGTAAATATTAAGTAGAGGGGAAACAGCACTATCAGAATACTTAGGGATCGTTCAAAAATAACTTCACATAGGGATCGTACAAAAATTACTTGGCATAATCTGTCCACAAAAGTCCCATAAAGACTCAGCAATTTCTGGTTAGGTTTTTGCAAAACAAAAGCAGAATGATAAATCCCGTCTCTGCGCATTAGGATTTAAAGATTTTCTTAGTTTGCTTCACGAAAAACCGCCAAACTCGCCTGCCTCGCTCAAACAAGGCTTATTTTCGCTACGCTAAACTAAGAAAATCTAATAAGTCCTTATAAGCTCGATCCATGTTTCATCATTCAGCTTTCTGCAAAAACCTAACCGGACATTGCTGATAAAGACTGGACATTTTGCAGACAAAATGCCAAGTAATTTTTGAGCCAACTCATAATCTATTTGCAAAAGTCCTAAAAACACGGGACATTTTGCAAACAGAATGTGACAGCAACGTGTTTCCTTTTCCAGGCGATGAGCATTGAATCGTTGAAAGATTAGGTCCAACAGTCAATCCCTCTCGCATTTAAAAACGGAAAAACCCTTTTCAATGTCTTTTTATTAACTTAGACTATTTTATCAGCCTGGCAGTACCTCTCATCGTGCCTGTGCCCGTTCGGTTTCCGCGCACAACTTTTAAGGGAGCACTCCTGGCGTGTCTTTCAAAACGATAAAAATAGTTGAATATGAATTGAAAAACGAACCTGTCAATCATGCTAAATAAAATAAACGACTATTACAAAACCTGCTCTCGCCTGTCCGTTTCTATGGTTGAAAAAGCCAAAATGACAGAGCATACCTTCATGATCATTATCGCTATCCTTATCGGTGTATTTGCGGGATTTGGGGCAATAGGTATCCGGATGTTGATCCAAACCATCTCTGATTTCTCATTTGCAGGCTCGGGATCATTGTTGGAGAATATCATCGCGGCACCCTGGTATATAAAGATTAGTATTCCGGTTATTGGCGGGCTTATTGTGGGACCTTTGATCTATTTTTTTGCTCCGGAAGCAAAGGGGCATGGTGTCCCGGAGGTGATGCAGTCCATTCTCCTCAAGGGGGGAATAATTAGGCCCCGAGTGGCTTTTGTTAAAGCGATTGCTTCGGCGGTAACCATTGGAACAGGCGGTTCTGTGGGGAGGGAAGGGCCCATAATACAGATTGGCTCGAGTCTGGGGTCAACAGTGGGTCAATTTTTCAATATATCCGGGGACCGCATGAAGACGTTAGTGGGCTGCGGGGCTGCAGCCGGAATTGCAGCTGCATTCAATGCCCCGATCGCAGGTGCATTGTTTGCGGTTGAGATCATCCTGATGGATTTTGCTTTTGCCCAATTCTCTCCTATTGTTATTTCATCGGTCATGGCGACGGTGATATCCCACAAATTTGAAGGAAATCTGGCTACCTTCCAGGTGCCTCATTATGAACTTGTTAACCCTACTGAGCTGATATTTTATGTAATTTTGGGTCTGCTCGCCGGGTTGGTTTCCTATGTTTTTATCAAGGTTCTTTATGCGTTTGAGGATTTTTTTGAAAACAATGTTCCCATTCCGGAGTATTTACAGCCGGTTATCGGTGGCCTGGTTATTGGTGTGACGGCACTTTTATTCCCCCAAATCATGGGTGTTGGTTATGATACGATTAACAATGCCCTGCATGGAGACATGATCTGGTACATGGCGTTTTCACTTATTTTCATTAAAATCCTGGCAACATCTTTCACTCTTGGTAGCGGTGGGTCTGGGGGGATTTTTGCACCGTCTCTATTTATGGGGGCGATGCTTGGATGCTTTTTCGGGACCTTTGTGCATGAGATGTTTCCCAGTATTTCGGCGTCCCCCGGAGCATATGCATTGGTCGCCATGGGTGGACTTGTTGCCGGTACGACACGCGCGCCGATTACAGCCATCATCATTGTGTTTGAGTTGACAAACGATTATAACATTATTCTGCCGTTGATGATCACGTGTATTATTAGTACAATTCTTTCCTCAAAGCTATCCCGAGAATCGATTTATACCCTGAAACTGCTGCTCCGCAAAATCAATCTCAAAGGGGGTACCGAAATCAACGTGATGAAGTCGCTCTACGTCAGGGATCTTTATCAGTCCAGCTTCGAATCAATACCAGAGACCAGCAGTTTTGCCGAGGTTGTAAATCAGGTGATTACAAAAAGGGATCCATATTTTCTTGTTATGGACGACAGTGATTTACTGGTGGGGATTATTTCCATCCATGACATGAAGAGTTTCATGTTTGAAGGTGAGGATCTTCAAAACCTGATCATCGCTGGTGATATCGCTTTAAAAGATATTAAGGTTGTTGGCCTGGATGAAGATTGCCAGACAGCTCTGGACAAAATGAGTAAAACAGGTTTTCTGGGTCTGCCCATTGTGCAATCTGATAACAACAGAAAAGTATTGGGAATGATCTGGCAGAAAGACGTTCTGGATGCATACCACACAGAGATCGAAAGAAGGGATGTAGCGGCCACTCTGGTTGATAGGATTCAAATGAGCAGCAACCGTCAGGACGTCCATTTCATGGAGGGCTATTCCATATCCGAAATTGCTGTTCCAAAAACCTTTATTGGCAAATCAATCAAAGATCTCAATATCAGAGCGATCTATGGGATCGATGTCCTGTCTATCAGGCAGCAGAAAGGTCAGGGAATGGAGATTAAAGCATTTCCAGGTCCTGATTATATATTAAGAGCGGATGATTTTTTGACAATAGCAGGTCTGATCAAAAAGCTGAATCTGATTAAGAATCTGGAGTGAGTATGTTCTCCGCTTGGTCTGTTTGCTGTCTGTTGATCCGCAACTTAGATAATGCCTCAGAAAACCAGAGAATAAATTATTGAATTTTTTCTTGTCGTCATTTAAAATACCTTTTGACAGTTTATATACGTCTAGAGACAGTTGGATAATATTAAACTGACCCGGTCTAAACAAGCTGTTCTTATATTACAAACGAGTAGCTTGTAAATCTGAAAAAAGGAGCTTAAAGTAGGAGGGCTATGGAAGTAAAGGTCATCAATAACCAGATTGAAAATGCCATGCAGAGGTTAAAAAGACAACTGATCAGGGAAGGGTTGTTCAAAGATGTAAAGAAACGGCGCTACTACTCCAAGCCGTCTGTCAAAGCGAAACTCAAGCGCGAAGAGGCTGAAAAAACGAGGCATAAGGATCGCAAGCGGACAGTAGCGAGGGGAAAGAGTATTCTGTAGTTTCTCTCCCATGCGCCGTAATCAAAGCAGATCTTTCATGTTCAAAAATGCATCACAACGCCCAATCCAATCCCAGTTCAACTAATTTGCTGGTAGAAGGATTACCGGTTTCTTTGTCCCAGCCCATCAGATTGTAGTAGTGATCCAGCATCTCTGGGAAGAGATCTCTGTCTACGCATTTCCCCTTCGCAGGACCATCCGGCAACGGCTGATACAATCGTTCCGGAAGCACGTCATCTGCTTTGGAGAATCCTCGTTTTGCATTGATCTGTTTCAGCATATTTGTTTTGCGCTCCCCCACTTTCATCAGCTCCCAGAATGTGCACTTCCAGCCCGTTGTGTGGTATAAAAGATCTTCCAGATCCCGGTAGGTAAACAGGCTTCCCGGACCCCACACAAACATGCAGAGGGTAAGAGTATCCAACAAAGAGTAATAATGCTGGCTATAGGCTGTCATCCTGGCCTTGGCCAGGTTAGTTGACGATGCATCTCCTGAACCGAAAATCCCCAGACCACGACAGTCATCATCATTTTCGTTCAGAAAAAAATCGTGCTCTGCTGACATGTGATCGCCGCCAATAGGACAGGCAGCGTACATTAAAGCCTGGCTCGGCTTGACCTGAGCCATATGTGCGGGTAGCCCTTGTCCCTTGGCATGAATGGCAAAGGGTTCGGTATCCTTTCCAAAAACGCTGATCGCATTTACAAACCCGTCAGCAATAATATCACCAATACCCTCGCGGTTTACAATCTGTCTGATTAGATCGAACAGATCTTCCGGGGATCCGAATTGCACTTTTTTGCCTTGGTTTTGCTCTGGTCCAATGGCACCTTTTTCCATTGATTCCATGATATAAGATGCGATGGCGCCGGTGGTGATGGTGTCCAGACCGAATTGGTTGCACATTTCATTGGCTTTCGACACTGCGGCAGCGTCCATAATATCTAAATTTGAGCCCAGCAGGCTGAGGGTTTCAAATTCCGGACCGCCGAGTTTGTCGCTGATCTGGTAAGGGCGCGTCGCACTGACCCGCTTTCGGCAGGCAACGATACATCCAAAACAGGTTGTCTTTCCACTGCTGAGGATTGGATCGATAGTCTCAGCGTCTAGATTGATAAACTCTTCATGAAAACTGCGGCTGAAATTGTGGGTTGCGATATTACCGCTTTTTGCCTGTATGGCGAATACACCAGCTGTTCCAGAATTCTTCAGGATGGTCGGAAAACCGGCCTTTTCGAGCCGTTCTTTGGCCAGCTTATTGAATAATTTTAATTCATCCGGCTGAGCAAAATTAAGTGATCCATCACCCCTAACGGCGATAGCGCGGAGATTCTTGCTGCCAAACACGGCTCCCAGGCCGGTGCGTCCAACGACATTGTTGCGATCCACCATCAGACTTGCAAAGCGAACCTTTTTCTCTCCGGCCGGACCACATTGAATAATGCTGAGTTTCGCTTTTCCCAGTGAGTCTACCAAAATATCGTGTGCTTCTCCCACTGTCCGACCCCACAATTCAGACGCGTCTCTGATCTCAATATCTTCTGAGCTGACGTAGAGATAACAAGGTTTTTCAGATTGGCCAGTGACAACGATGGCGTCGATGCCAGCGCGTTTGATCATCGGGCCGATGCTGCCTCCCGCCTGACCTTCCCCGACGGCACCTGTCAAAGGGGACAAGCTGATGACACTGCACCGGCTTACGCCAGATACGGTGGTTCCCGTCGTTACACTGGGGGCGATGGTGATGATGTTGGCAGAATCAAAGGCATCCATGTTACCCGTGGTCTCCTTTAAGAGAAAATAAGCACCTATAGCTCCACCGCCCATATAGGTACGGTAAAAGGCGTCTGAAATTTCCTTTTTCTCAATCTTCTTTGTCGTTAAATCGACACGCAATATCAAACCTTGATAGCCGTTTGGCATAAATTAACCCTTAAATTTCGATTGTGAATAATCAGCTGTTAAGTGATTCAACAAAACAGCGCATTTGCAGTGCGGATGCTGTATTTTCAATTGTGGCCAGGCAGGCCTGTACTGATGGGTTGGGAATATAAACATGGATGTCGATACGGTACTGATCACTTGGTTCACCAAGCGTGACCTCAGTATTCAATCGCACGATATTGGCTTTGAATTCAACAAATACTTCTGTCAGACGGGCTACAAGTCCGGGATTGTCACCCCCCTCAACGAGAATACGGTGGGTGATATTGGCGCTAGCAGCATGGGAAATCTGCATGTCGAATGGTGCGATTCGAATATCAGCCTCTTTGAGCTCGGGCAAAGCCTTCAGCTGCTCTTCAATATCTGATTGATCGACTGTGTCCGGAACAATGCAAACAGCAGTATACTCCGCTCCTGTCCCAAGTACAGCAAAATTTGTGTCGCCCAGATTTGCACCAAGGTCAAATAGTTTTCCTGTAATGGCTGAAATTAAACCGATTTTATCAGGGCAAAAAATCGAAATACGCAATGGTGTACTCATAGTTTATTTTGTAAACAGGTAATTATTTGATTTCAGAGATGGTCAGGATATCGTTGATTTAGTTTCCCATCACCTGAATCATTCTCTATTCTTGACGCTGGAACCTCGATATTATTATAACCTGCCTTGGGAAAGCAACCGTTTATCGCCTTTTCTCCTTTGTTGAATCAAAAAGCGGGGGGCTGTGAGAATGAAGGTTTAACTGTTTTCGTTTGGCCTGACCGGATTGGATTTTAATAGCACCTGGTTACAAGAAGACCTGTTTACAGTCAGCTATTTTTCAAGCCCCTGATAAATATTGTCATAATTTTCTGCAGCTCTTGCCATTCGCCGTCTGAGACCTCATCTAGCTCGGCTAAGACACCCGACTGGTTTCGTCTGAGAAGAGCGTTTTGCTCTTTTATGATTTCTATTGTCGTTTTTTGAGTCTTGATGGTGGTTTTCAGTGTCTCAATCAACTCTTGGGTTGAATTTCCAAGCACATTCGCTTCAAGAGCTGCTGAGGGCATAGGAGTGTTTGCGCTTTTTATCAGAGGCGGAATTATCTTTTTCCCCTGTTTGGTTTGTTTAGAGACCGGCGGAAGGTCTTCCTTCGTTTGCGTTTGCTTCCATATTGACTGGTAGGCGCTGATAGAAGAAGGGTTAATGCCAGGCAGAGCATTTCTTAATTCACGATAGGTTGCATGTGGGTTGCGGTTGAGATATGCAAAAACTGTATTTTTTACACTTTTCTTTTTTTTTCGATCAGGCCGGATCTTTCGCCATTGATAGTGATAATTGCTGATAGATACTCGGTTTTCATTCGGAAATGCTTTCTGCAGGTCCTTAGATGTCGCTTCGGGGTTACTGTCGATGTATGAAAAGACCCTTTGCCTGATGCTGTTGCTGCCCTCTGCTGGTCGAATACCCTGATTTTTTTTCCATTGTCCCGAGTAGTTCCAAAGAGATTTTTTTGTGGCATTCGGAAAGGCTGTCATAAGTTCTAATGTCGTTGCTTCCGGATATTTGCCCAGATACTCAAACACTTTTTTTTTCACGTTCATTCATACCTCCTCTGATTGGCAGCATAGACCTTTAGATTAAACTATCAATTCAACCTTGATGTAATTTTTGTTATTCTTCAGAGATCATGGATATTACGCTTTTTTGAAACTGTGCGACGAATCAGTACGCCATAGATGGTAATGTTAATCAGAAAAACTGTCAGCCCCAGCAGAAATTGGATTTTTCGGGTTAACGCTTCTGGATAGAGAATCGGGATTAGATAATGTGAGATAAAATCGTCAGAGTAGGTCGATTCTCCGCTTTTGAGTCGAAAATAGTTTTCCAGCGGCGTCAAGGGGCAGACTTTACCCGTCAGTTCGATTGCAATAGCCCAGACAACAGCTGGAAGGTGAACCCAGGCAATTTTTTGCCATTTAAAGCATAGTACTCCCCCGACAACCACAAAACCTACAAATCCGAAATGGAGAATTATCAATCCAGCGGCGAGAAGTTGGTAAAGCATTGTGAGGGTCCTGAAGCAATGGTTTTATAATCTACCTCCGGTTTTTCTGGGTATTGAAAACCAAAACGAAATCCCAGACTAATTTCACTGTACTAAAATAACACGGGTTTCAGGAATTTTCAAGGCATGAATATTTCTTTGGGAATAAATGACTGATCAACCCGTAACAAATTGGCTGTTCATAGAGTGTTACCCAATTCAGTGAGAGTTAATCAAAGCTTTGTCTGAACCAGGAAATCGAGGTAGGGGACGAAAACGAGCTCTTTTTCCCTTTCACTGACCTTGCAGGGCAATCAAGGCTTTTTGAATTTCAGCTCGGATCACATCTATATCATTCTCATTGGGATCAAGGGCCTTTTTTAAAAATCCGTTGATCTCTTCGATTCGTTCCAGTGCAACAACAAAAAAACATCCTTGGGCTTGAAAGGGCGCTATGGTATTTTTTGACACCGGTTTTTCTGCATCTGTTTCATCCACGATGCTGTCAATAAATTCTTTCACCTGATCTTTTATTTTGACGGGGACCTGTAGAAAAGCAACTGTAGGATCAAATTCCGGAGCGGGACTGTTTTCTTTTATCTCATGATGGTCTTCTTCTGTTTTCATTAGTTGTCCTAGAACTTTTTCTTTGCAAATGAGTAAAGAGCTGATACTAGAATTAATTTTGGTTTATTAAAAACAGGTATTTACGATTCAATTACAAGTCTCTCCAAAGCCTTATTCTGCCAGAGATCGTATACGGCCAGGAAAGTGGTCTCCTCAAACTGTTCAGCGGGGAAAATATTGAAGTATTTTCGGTATTTTGTCTTGGGCACCTCAGGGAGCATGGTAGAAATTTTATCAAATTCGGTTTGTTGGAGCTTTTTTTTCTCTACAGCCATCTTGAGGTAGCGGACGTGGTAGTCAAACCAGTCTTTCTCATTTGGTCCTTTGCGGTCCCCAAAGGGAAAAGAGAAGAAGCTACTCATGGAGACTAGTTTCCCTGATTCATCCAGACCGTAAGGGATGAGATCCTTCTTGAAAAATTCCTCATCAAATGCGTCTTTCTTCTTACCTTTTGACACGTCGGCCAGAATCAGACCGATTTGATCCACGACTTGAATACGTTTCTGAACATCATCGACATCAAGTTTTTTCATTTCCCTGTTCATTATTGTTGTAAATTTGCGGGATTTTGTGGGTGTCAATGAGCCTATCTTCGATAGGTCTGTCAGAATCTCATCCGTTGCAGTCTTGAATTCTGCAATGGCCTGCTTTCTTTGGGCGGCGGGAATCTTAATAACAATAGGCTGGGCTGCAGCAGCAAATTGGGACAGATATGCCGCTACCTGATCTTGAGTCAGCGCACCATCCTTACGTGCTCTTGCATAGAGTTTTTCTAAATTGTCCTTCAGAAAACTGGTCACTTGATACTCAGTCAGCCCTTTTGCGCGTACCTGTTTGGAACCTTTGTTTCCGAAAGCCGGGGTGTTGGCCTGATCAGATTCTTTTGATGCATCTGCGAGCGTAATCCCGATCTTCTGGATCAATTGAGATCGCTTTTCAACGTTTGGTGTGTCTAGCTGAATTGTAAGCTGTTGAATCTCGTTTTGGTATTGATTGATGGCTTTTTCAGATAAGGACCCATCTTTGGAAAAGTCCATCATTATTTCATTGTTCGAAATCTTGAATTTTTCAATCTCCGCCATTTGCTGATCAACAGAGATTTCCATCATCAGGGGTTGTGCTGTTTCGGAGAATTTTGAGAGGTATTTGGTAATCTTATCCTGAGTAAGGGCTCCGTCTTTCCTAACGCGCTTGTATAAATCGGTTAAGCGGGTTTGAAGAAATTGGCTGACCTTGTCGTGTGTCAGTTTTTTCTGTTGCAGATTTTTAGCCTGGGAGCGCTTGACCTTAATTTGATATCTCTTTTGTGATCGATTGGAGGCATCGGTCAGCGCCATTCCGATCTGTTCCATAATGATGGCTTGATCCTCGATGCTGGACGACTTGAGCTCATTGTTTTTTTCCGCTATTTTTGCTCTAAAGGCCTTTGTCTCTTCTTCAGTCAGATGACCTTTAGCGGATATCTCTTTGAGCATCTGCTGGGCCGCAAACTGGAATTTTTTAATGGCCTTGGATCTTGAATCTCCTGCAGATAAAGCGAAGAGCGGTTGAGCGATTGCTGCAAACTTTGTCAAATGATCTGCAGTCCTATTCTCTCTTATTCCACCATCGGTTTTTGCCTGCTGATACATCTTCTTGAATTTTTCCTTCATTAAACGATTGACCTGATCATAGGTCAATTCGGTTCTCGACGCCCGTTCTTTCATCAACTTCTTAGCTTTCAGCTTGCGCAGGCTTTCAGCTGTCTGAATGACCGTTCCCATCCCCGATGCTTTTGATGAGCCACGGTTGGCTCTTTTTTGTGTCAGTGAAATTTTATCCACAAAATACTGAACCAATTTGGCCAGCTCTTTGTCGCTTTCATTGTCCTCAGCCTTAATCTGTTTGTTTATCTGGAAAAGCTTCTGATTTTGACTCTTCAGTGTTTGAGACAGCAGGTAAACAAGATTGGATTTCCCCTTACAGCGGGCAACTGTTCTGAGTAACAAAACCAACCGAGGTACCGAAAGGGCATTGTATGCGTCCAGTTGCCCCATATGCATTTGGCGGACATCCGGGGCGGTGTAATGGGTGCGAGCGTCCTTGAATACCGGGTTGTATTGTTTTAAACTATCAAAAAGATGCTTTTGTAAAACAGGATGCCGTTGGGAAGGTAAGTTCATCTTGATGATATTATATAACTGGTTTTGCAGTTTGTGGCTGTCTGAGTAGTTGTTCCAGTATTTGATTTCCTGATATTTAAGTGATGCAAAAAGATTGCTGAAAATATTATCGACATGTTGTGCCGCGCTCTCACTGCCAGCACTGCAAATGCACTCAAAATAAAATCTTAAAAATATCTGCAATAATCCCTGAAAACCAAAAACCATGTCTATCAATTCATGAATATCTTTTGTAATCACCAGATTCTTGTACTTTTTGCGAATCTGTTTAAAATCGGCATTGATAACTTTTGGAATGTATGAAGAATCTACATTTTGGTCCGATACTTTCTGCTTCAAATCTTCCTGGGTATCAGCAGGGTCAATACTTTCCACAAATAACCGAACATGAGAGTTTTGCTCTGGGGATCTTGTGAGGGATGACGCAATTCCAGCTAACTGTAATAATTTTGCGTATTTGAAGTGCTCAGCTTCTCGGTATAGATCGTTGCTGATGAGAAAAAAAGTAGCAGGAAAGAGATCGAAAATTGCCTGAAGATGTAATCCGGCATCTGTGCTGCTATTCAGAACAGCACTTATAACCGGTATTGACGTATATTTCTGTATAGTAGACTGAAGAATTTCCGTGAGTTCAGTTTTTATCTCCTTACTCATACTGGCGAACAACTGCTCAGCGTAATAGGTCGATAGCTGGTTGTTGCTCAGTTGTTGTCTAAGAGCTTCGAGAACTGGTGTCATGGATTTATCAAATCGACTAAACTAAAAAATATGGATATTGGAAAATCAAATTCAGGACATTATTTATCAGACCCACCCGACTGGTTTGTGTAAATAGTCCTCTTTTCCGAAATTT
>JABGPJ010000013.1 GCA_018645005.1 Deltaproteobacteria bacterium
AAGGGCCTCTTTGACAATATGTCTGACCTGTACGGGCCTTTGTTTCTGTTTATGCTGGCGGCTTAGCGTCAGGATCTGCTTAATCAGATCTGCTGCCCGGTCGCTTGATTTTATCATCTTATCCAGGTAGGCAATGACGTTGCTCCCTTCAGGCGCCTTCATCTTTGCTAATTCCGCATACCCTATAATGCCTCCAAGGATGTTGTTGAAGTCATGGGCGATACCCCCCGCCAATGTACCTATGGCCTCCATCTTCTGGGCCTGCTGGAGTTTGAATTCAAGCCTTTTGCTTTCGGTGATATCGCTTGCGATTGAAAACAATCGCTTTTCATTTTCTAATTCAATGATCTCACCAGAATACCTGCAAATAATTTCTGAGCCATCAACTCCGATCAGGTTCAATTCCATTTCCGGAACACGCCCTTCAGCCGTCAGGATTTCCGAAAGTCGGTTTCGATCTTTATGGGTGATGAAACCTAGATCGACAGATCTTCTGCCGATCGCTGTTTCTCGGTTGTACCCCGTGACACGTACAAAAGCTTCGTTTACATCTATGTAGCGACCATTTTTCATAGAGCTGATGGTCATAAGCATCGGTGCGTTTTGAAACGCCTTTGCAAATTTTTCTTCCGACAAACGGAGAGCCTGTTCAGATTGTTTTCGCTCTGAAATATCAGTGAGGATATGAACAGCGCCCCCGTATTCACCGTTTTCATCCAAGATAGGGTCCACGGTAAGTTCATGCCAGCGCTCGTTTAACCGCAGTTCCACTTTTTTCCGATATAGAGTCTTTTTTACAGAGGAGATCGGACATTCAGAAATCGGATGCTTTGTGCCGTGTACAATTCCCCAACAGCTTTTCCCCACGATTTCTGCTTCGGGCATCTTGAAAAAAAAGGACGCAGTTTTGTTGAAGCGTAAAATACGATGTTCCTTATCAAGAATAAAAATAATGTCGTTTGTAGCATCAAAAGTCTTCTGCCATTCATCTGCCGCTTTGGCTATCTCTCTCTCAGCCCTTCTCCTTTCCGAGATATCCCTTCCAACTGCAATTGTCTCGTTTATTTCTCCAGCTTCATTCACAATCGCTTTCAAAGACCAGCCAAAACAGCGCCAGCCATCGACAGCTTTTGCACGTTCTTCGTGATAAGCGGTGTGGGGTGGTTTCTTCAAGGTAGCTATTGACGATTTAACAGTTTCAATATCGTCTTTATGGACCAATGGGCGAAAATTTTTTCCAAGGATATGGTCTTCTTTTACGCCAAAGGTTTTGCAGTAGCTCGGGCTTAGGAACTGCATTTTATGGTCCCGGTCAAATTTTACGACCATATCATTCTGGTTCTCTATCAGCAGTCGATATTTTTCTTCACTTGCTCGCAGCGCCTCCTCCGCCCGCTTGCGCTGGGTGATGTCCACAAATGTCACAACAACCTGACGTATTTGTCCATCGGATTTGAACTCGGGAAAAGCGTTTACCAGAACCCAGACACGGTCGTTTGTAAGCGGGCGGATGACACCCCGCACCATGTCCCGGATAGGGAGAGTCCCGTGGCGAACACACAGGCTACGGGATATTCTTCGACACTAACTGGTGTTTCATCTTCGTGAATAAAGCACCAGGCGGGATCAATGGCCGTTTTCCCCATCATTTGGTCGATGGTTAAGCCCAGTAGCTTGGATGCCTGCTCATTGGCGATGATTATACTGGTATCGGATGCATGGACGACTACTCCTGCATGGAGATGCTGTATGAGATGCTGTTGTTCCTTTTCACTCTCTTGCAGCGCCTCCTCCGCCTGCTTGCTCTCGGTGATGTCCAACATGGTTCCTGTAGCAACAGTCTTGCCTTTTAACAACATAGAAGAGCCGAAAATTTCAATATGGATCGTCTCACCACTTTTCTTGATGCCTCTGAACGAATATCGAACAGCTTTGGTTTCTTCAGATAACCGTCTGCCTACCTGTTTTTCAACCGTGGCCAAATCCTCGGGATGCACAAGTTGTGGAAAATGCATGTTGTCCAGGCATTCATCAACACTGTAGCCAAAAATTTCGGCAAATTTCGGGTTAACATATTTGAAGACATCACCTGAGATGAGATAGATGCCGACAAGCGACTGTTCAGCAAAACTGCGAAATTTATCCTCACTCTCCCGTAGCGCCCTGGTTTTTTCACGTACGGTATCCTCCAGCAGATCTTTTCCCTTTCGCAAAGCGTCCTCCGCTTTTTTGATCCGGAGGGCAACCTTGACCTGAGACACCAGATCAGCTTCGTCGATCGGTTTGGAGAGAAAGGCGTCGGCACCGAGATCCAGCCCTTTGGTCCGGCTCTGGGAGTCGGTTTTAAGGGCCGTGATCATGATCACCGGGATGTGCTTTGTGCTTTCATTGGTTTTCAGACGTTGACAGGTTTCATATCCATCCATCTCCGGCATTTGTATGTCGAGCAAGATCGTATCTGGTTGTTCCGCTTCGGCCTTCTTTATGCCTTCTGCTCCCGAATCCGACGTTATTACAGTACAGTCAGGAATGAGATTCATTAACAATGCTGATACGGTAATCAGGTTATCCTGCTTGTCGTCTATTGCTAATATTCTTGGCATAATTTATCTCTCTCAGTTTTCCCGACCAAGACCTCAATTCAATTTCAACCTATTGAATTATTGATCAATTGTAGATTGTGAGAAAGGACCTCTCACATTGAATGTGTAAAAATATAATGTAATTGCAAAAAATGGCTTATGTCAAGCAAAATTGGTTTTGAGGAATCTCTGTACAGTAGATGATTCTGGACTTGAAAAATGAAACAATATGGTCAGGCTTTCTTTGCTATCTGACAGTATCTCATGTGAAACTTTCGTGCATGATCCTTGACCGCTAAAAGCCTTATTTTCATTGAAGTTTTGAGTTTGTAATCTTAATATTATACAATCTTACACGAGGAGGTCAAATCATTTCTTATTAACCCCAAAAGAGGAGGCAAAAAATGGAACTATCGGAAGCTATAAATTTTTTTTAACTATCAGAGGATGAATGCCAAGAAAAACACATTGAAGAATTA
>JABGPJ010000079.1 GCA_018645005.1 Deltaproteobacteria bacterium
AATTTCAATTCGTCATTCACCTGCAATCTCCTCCTGTGAATTTTTAATATCTAAGGGTCGGCTCAAAAAATACTTGGCTTTCTGTCAGCAAAATATCCGGTCTTTAAGGGACTTTTGCGAATAGAATGTGAAGTAAATTATGAGCCGACCCTTGGGCCCCTTAAGCTTGGTCAAAAACACGCCCTCATAGTTGAAATAGTGTCCATAACCCAGGGGAATTAAGGACACATGATCAAAGAATCATGTGCCCCTGTTTTGGTGCCTATTTTCCCTATTTCACATCTTTCACAAATTGTTGCAAAGCCGGCGTATCATTGATAGCTCCAATCGCAATATTCCGGTATCCATACCCGGTCACAAATCTAGGTGTAAATCCTGTTTTTCCCATTTTTGCCATCAATTCTTTATCCTGCATGGCGGTTTTCAGCGCAGACTCAAGTTTGGCTCTGATCTCCTCTGAAACACCTTTAGGCAAGGCCATTCCGTATTCCAATGCCGTTGTAAACCGATAGCCATAATTCTTTAGATTTTTGACTTGAGGGAAAAAGGGGACTGTTTCAGCGCCCAAATCGACCAGGATTCTCAATTTATTTTGACGGGCAGATTGATAGGCTGGGGTTCCTGTTCCTGTCTCGCACACATCGACATGTCCGCCTAGAATTGCGGATGAAGCAGCGCCACCGCTCTTAAACATTACATATTTCCACTTGATCCCTTCCTTTTTGGCAATACTCTTCATCACTTCTAAAGCCCATTGAGCGCCACCGGACCCTACCGATACCTTACCAGGATTCTTCTTACTGTATGCAATAAACTCCCGCCAGGTTTTATATGGCTTATCAAGGGTTGTAAAAAGAACACGCTCCTGAGGCATATAACTGCCAATATAATCAAAATCGTCAACGTCAAACCGGTCCGTTTCAAAAAAGTAAGGCGCTGTCAGGCCCAAAGTCAAGGCTCCCGAGGCCAGAGTATACCCATCCGGTTTGGATTTTTTGACCGCATTTAGACCGATGATGCCACTGGCACCAGGTTTGTTGATAAAGACGACCGGCTGTCCCAGAATGGATTTCATTTTCTCACCTAACATGCGGGTACTGAGTGTGGACATCCCTCCTGCACCCCAGGGTATGATGATGGTGATTGGTTTTGTTGGATAGTCAATTGCCATTACCGAGGTCGCCCAGAAACCACTAATCATGAAAAGGACTGTTAAAGCCACCAATGCTTTTTTCATCTTATTCTCCTTTTTAAACAGTTGTTTGTTGTTTCTAAAAATTCACCGAATTAATAAAACTGGGCCGATCAAGTATCTACCGTGAATTCATCAAACCATGGAACTTCCCAGACTGATTTCGCAGAGATATGACAAATCCCTGTGTTATTAATTTGGCAAAAGAACCTGGTATCGATACCAGAAGGAAGCCAGGAGGCTCCCTTAAAAAGAACGAGCTTAAACCCGTCCCAAACCAAAAAACAGTATCGCTTGTCCCACTTTTAAAAGCCCAATGACCAAGCGACGTAACAAATACCGCACCCCGCTACCGCAGCAGATAAGGAATATCAACCCAGAGTGCCTCAGTCGGACACTCAACCTCGCAGGGCAGACAAAACCAGCAGGTACGATATTGACCGAAGGGCAGGCCACAGGAGTGGCACCTATTGGCCTCTTTTCTGGCAACTTCCCGGGTCACACCGGCTTCGATCTCACTGAAGTCACCCTTGCCTTTGAACTGATAGTGCGGCAGATTCAAACGCCGGTCAGCGCTTCCAAAACTGCGGTCCACCTCAAATTCAGTCACTCCAGGATATGAGCGGCCATAGGCCATTGGAACACCATTCAGGTAACGATTAATTGATTCCGCCGCTTCCTTGCCGGCAGCCATCGCTGAGACAACCGATGATGGGCCGCTGACAAAATCGCCGGCGGCAAAAATCTTTTCCACGCTGGTCTGAAGGGTCACCGCATTAACCCTGGTCAGTGAACTCTGATCAAATCTAGATGAGGTACAGAGGATATCATCCATCTTCTGACCGATGGCGATGATGATGGTATCCGCTTCAAAAAACCGGTTTTTTGAGGTATCAAAGCTGGGGTTAAAACAGCCATCTCCATCAAAGACAGATGTGCATGCTTCAAAGTGGGCACCCGTAAGCTTTTTTTGATCGAACTCCAGCCTGGGATTTCCCCACGAACCGACCAACTCAACATTCTCAGAGAGGGCTTCAAAGATAGCCTTATCAAAGGCCGGCATTTCATCCCGGTGTTCCAGGCAGACAAGCTGTACCGATTCCGCGCCCAGGCGATACGCCGTCTGTGCAACATCGACAGCCACATTACCACCACCGATCACTACCACCTTCGTCCCTACTGCGGGCGCTGCATTATCCCTGACAGCTTTTAAAAACGGCAACCCGTGTAGAACACCCTCACGCTCTTCTCCGTCGATACCCAATTTCAGACATCCCCACAAGCCGGTTGCAATTAACACGGCATCAAAATCTGCATGCAGCTCGTCCATGGTCATATCTTCACCAATAGCAATACCACATTTGAAGGCAATTCCCATGCGCTGCAACAGTTTCAACTCCCTTTCCACTACATCCTGAGGCAGGCGAAATGAGGGAATGGACCAGCGCAGCATACCGCCGGGGGCCGACTCCCTGTCAAAAACCGTCACCTGGTGTCCCTGAATGGCCAGATCATAAGCAGCAATTAAACCGGCAGGCCCGGAGCCTACAATGGCAATCCTTTTTCCGGAATCGGCTTTCATCTCAGGCCGCGGTGGTTCCTGGTCTTTGAACTGGTCATCAAGATATCGCTTCAGAGCCCTGATCGAGACTGCCTCTCCATCGGTATCCTGATGCCCGCACCCATCTTCACAGGGTTGGGAACAGATCCTACCCAGAACCCCCGGGAAGGGCAAACGCTCTCGAACCACCTCCATCGCCTTGGCCTCTTCGCCCCTGGCAATCAATTGCACATACCCCTGGCAGTTCAGTTCCAGCGGGCAGGCCTGGCGACAAGAGGCCAGTTTCATCCGCAGATTGTCCAGGATACATTTATCCACACAATTCCCGCAGAAAATACACTTATCGCTGTCGACCACAATGTTGTCAGACAGGCTTTCCAGCATATTACTTACACCCATGATTACACCCTCCCTTCCATCTTGATGATCGGCTTATAGGAGACTTTTACATCTTCTGGAACACTGCCACAAGTCAGCACAATATGTTTTTTCCACTCCGCATCATTTTTTTCGGGATAGTCGGTACGATAGTGCCAGGGACTCCAGCGACTCTCTTTGCGCTCTTTTGAAGCGATGGCACACATGGTTGCACTCTGGATGATATTCTCAACCTCAAAACACTTGAACAGATCATGAACATTGGCGACACGAACCATGGTCTTCAACTCCTTGCGAAAACGGTCCATCCACCAGAGAGCTCGATCAAGCTTATATTCGTTTTTGGGGGGCTTCAGATAATCACTGATCATGCGCCGGACCTTGAATTCGAACTCTTCGATGGCAATAGGATTATTCTTCTGTGCCAGGCGGGTTTCCAGTTCCCGCTTAAATGACTCAACCTGGTCATCATCTAGAGTGACCTCTCCGTTTCCAGCAGCATACTCACTGGCGGATTCCGCTGCCACCTCGCCAATCACCAGGGCTCCGGATAGATGACCACGAGCCACCAGGGACGTATCCCCTGCCGCATACAGGCCGGGTACATTCGTTTCCGCATTCTCGTTGACCCGAACACCGGTCAGCCCGTGTCCGCCGCACAGATAAACCTCGGTCGGCCACATTTCGATCTCCCCGGTGCGAAAATCGTTATCTCTGCCCGCATGAAATCGCTCGCACGCAGGCCGTTCAGTGGTGAAAAGGATCTCTTCTATCTCTTTGATCTTTTCTTCAGGAAGGTGATCCATACGAATCCGAATCGGCCCCTTGCCATCCATATGCTCCAGCAACATTTTGGCCGGGTTGGGATGATCCTGATCACGCCTTTCGTCAAACGCATTCAGTAGCGTTGCGCCACGTGTCAGTGTGATATATAGCAGGGGTGCATTGATATCCTTAGTGATATAATAGACCAGGGTATATTCGAAGCCGCTTAATTCCGCTCCGGCACGATAGGCGAGACAATATCCGTCACCGGTATTCCCGGGGAAATCATAGACACCGTATAGATGACCGTTATCCGGCAGACCGAAGCGCGCTGTGCCACCGGAGGAGAGAATCACACTCTTTGCACGGCAGACCAACATCTCCCCCGTACGAACGTTCATACCTATAGCGCCGGAAATCCGCTCGCCATCTTTCAAAAGCCTGACGGCCATTGTTCTGTTCATGACAAGGACCCCCAGATCCAAAGCCTTATTGGCCAGGATTGCCTTAAGCTCGGGTTCTTTCATCGTCACGCAGAAACGTCCCTTGGGATGGATCTTCAGCACTTCATAATCCCCGTTATCATCCTTGGGAAAACAGACATCCCACGACTCCAGTTTTTTCATCATTTCATAGCTGCGCTCGGCCATTTTGTAGTTTACGGGCTCGTCCATGATGCCTTCGCAGGCAATGCTGTTCGATTCCACATAAAGCTCAGCCGTAGCGATATCCGGAATGGCCACGATGTTCATGGCATCCATGCCCCGGGCAATGCAACCGGAATATTTCATCTGCCCTTTTTCAAAAACAACTACCTTCTGATCCGGATTGACCTCTTTAGCTCGGATAGCCGCCATAGCGCCGGCACTACCGCCCCCAATTATCAGTACATCCGCATCAATAAAAGAATGCTCCGTATTCATTTCTTCTGCCTCCGCTCATATGAATTCCAACGAATGGTCGGTTACTCTCATACTAAAACCGTGTTTAAAAACTCGCCCTGAACTATACCTAAGTTCGCTTGCTAAGCCCTTTTTTATGCGTTAGAAAAACATTCTTCGTAACCCTTTACACTAGTTTTATTGAATATTTTCGCAAAGGTATATACGTATATACCTTTGCATAATCCGTTTTTTATGGTAGAGACTCTATTATGTCAAGGGAAAAATCACTTTTTTCCTTTAATTCAATTTTGATAACTCATTGTGATCTGGCGCAACGTGAGATTCACCGGGTTATACAATGATGGGGAATTCGAAGCAGGAGAAAGCTTTGTAAGATCATTCCGGCTTTTTGTTATTCAACCATAACACCAAAAAAAAGATAAGGAGCAACTGCATGCTCAATAGAAAGAGCGATAATCCAACGCCAGTCTATTTCAGGCTTCAATCAACGATCAAGGATAAGATCGAATCTGGTCATTGGAAACCGGGTGACATGATTCCACCAGAAAGGATTTTTGCCGAAGAACACAAGCTGAGTATCGGTACGGTTAAAAAAGCGATCTCGAACCTTGTCAACGAGGGATTTTTATATCGTATTCAGGGGAAGGGTACGTTTGTAACGGGGACCTATCTCAGAAAAGACAAGTTGCGTTACTATCGCTGCTTCTCCAGTTTTGATGATAATGAAGGCGATATGAATATCAAACTACTGGAGATTGAGAAAACAAAACCGATCCCTGCCATCAATCGTTTACTGAAATTACACCCAAAAAGTGATCTGTTTAAAATCAGTCGGTTGATGAATTTTAGCAAGGGCCCCCGTATCTTCTCAACCTCCTATTTACCGCAAAAGCAGTTCAAGGATCTGGATACGCCTTTGTTCAGAACCAAAATCGAAAAGATTGCCCTCTACTCCATCCTGGAAGAGAGTTACGGAGTCCCCACCATTTATAACCAGGAGCTGATCGGGGCGGAGGGAGCGGACAATGAGACAGCAGATCATTTGAAAATTCCTATCGGAACCCCCCTGGTGACAATCGAAATGCTCTCTTTCACTTACAAAGACCGGCCTTATGAATATCGTATAAGCTATTGTAACACCAGTGAAAGAAAGCTTTTCAGGGAATATTAGATGGGCGACCAAAATCGGCCACCCAAAAAGATGAAACAGACCAGCAAAGCCTTCATTTCGTTACAACTTTTCAGCGGCTGCTTGCTGACGGCCACCGGTATAGCACTCTTTTTAAAACCGGCCAATGTCTTTTCTGGTGGCATACCCGGAATCGCAATCATCCTCCTCAATATTTTCGGTCGGGATTATGATCCGTACCTGGGAGTGATCATGTTCTGCCTGCAGGTAATTTTTTTAACCATCCAATTGATCTTCGGGGGAAAATCCCGACTCTTCAAGGGGATGACCACAGCTTTGATCATGAGCAGCCTGGTGCAAACCATCACCTGGTTCACACTGGATGTTACCCTCTCCGAAAACAGCCTGCTGATGGCCATTGCCGGTTCAATACTAGCGGGAACAGGCATTGGGGTGGTCATGAATTCCGGATTCAACTTTGCGGGGACTGTCGGCATCGCTGATATGGTTTCTCAGAAAACCGGGATTTCCCCTGGTAAAGTAATTATTGTTTTTGAGTCAGGTATCCTGGCTTTCGGAGGCTTCGTCATCGGACTCGAACAAGTGCTGTATTCCATCATCGGCATCTTTCTGATGGGACGTACCATCAATTACGTCACAGGTAACAGAAATCATAGATCATAGAATCTACTTCAACACTTTCCTACCCGTGGGGTAAAATAAATTTTGATGTTATTGCTTGAATAGAACAGATACAAGGAGTTTTATGCTATTTCCCCCTCAATGGTCGGACGCAGCCAGGTTATAACATTGTTTTTGCCGTATATTTAAATGTCGGATATAGTATTGGTTTTTATTTTTAAGGTTTATTTTTTTCTTTAATCCAATCTACCACCAACCCATCCCGCTAAACCTTGATTTTATTGAGTTGGGATCTCCTCCACCATTCAACACCCATATTCAGTCATATCAGTCGCCAAGACTGCCCTGTAACCCTTTAAAATCAAGTATTTCAATTTCCTCCCTGAGATTTGCCGCACTTATTCCAACTTCCCATTATTTCATTCTGTTTCATTTTAACACCCTACAGTTGGTCCGATTTAGGACAAATTTGGATACAAGGAAGGACAAAAAAATTTCATGAGTTTCTAATGTGAAGAATTGCTCCGAAGATTAGTTCGATACAATCGATACAATGATTCGTATCGTCCAATTGATTCGAGATGAGTTGCGGAAGAAAGAAATCGATTCGGACGAGAAAAAACCAGAAGAGTTGTAATCATATAGGCTGGCTGTTTCGGTCGCTGGCCTATTGTCAATAGAATTTGTTTTTACAAATGATCGCCTTGAATTCGTTTAGAAATGTTAGTAAGATACCGGTGGAAAAGATGAGAACGCAGGTTCGGCCTGAAAAAAGCAAACGAGGTTCATTTTATGAAACAAAAGTGTGACGGCTGACACGTTATATCGATAAGAGATTGAGGAATAATAATGTCACTGGAAGAACAGATCTCTGATACTCATAACAAGCTAAGAAACAACGAATATCCAAACGAGTTTTCGATCTCACAAGGAATCGTCTTGCGTCTTTTATTGGCAATGCAATGATGAGCCTGTTTTCGATCAATTCGATTTTTCCGCCAAAAAACTATGAATCATAACGATACCGACACATCAAATTCTCAAAATGAATCGACTGGCTCCTGGCTGTCATTGTTTATCAGAAAGATGATCGGTGAAAGAGATAAATTCACACTTGAGAACCGGTTCTTTAACGGGGCTAGTTGTCTTACAATTGCGATATGTTTGATTTCCTTTTATTGGAACTATTCACTCGGTTTTTCCCCATATATACATATCGTTGTCGGAATATTTCTCATAGCCTTTTCATTTTTTTACTATTATGCCCGTGTTAAGCTTCGGTTCTTCAGTTTTCTTTACATAATATTTGCCTTGATTGCGCTTTCACTGATCTGGTTTATTTCCGAGGGTTCAAAAGGCTCATCTCCAATGCTGTACGTATTGATGGTTGCATTTTTTATTGCCATCTCAAAGACCCGCTTTCATATATTCTATCTTGCTCTGACAGTACTAAACATTGCAATTCTGTTTGTATTGGAAAAGCTGTACTACGACAAACTGATAATTCAATATCCTACAGCCGAAGCCAGAGAACTGGATGTGTTATTTGCCTTTGCAGCATCTATCATTATCATCTATTTGTTATTGAATTTCTTTAAGAAAAACTACGAAGCAGAAAATATTATTATCAATGTACAAAAACAAGAACTGGAAATACACCGTTCTCATCTGGAGGATCTGGTCAACGAACGCACAAGGGAACTTGTAAAAACCGTTAATGAACTTCGCAAAGAAATTGTAAAACATGATCAATCAAAGGAGAGCCTGAATGAGAGTAACGAGCGGTATAAGGCGTTATTTGAGCGGTCACGCGATTGCATATATCTTAGTGATCTTGAAGGAAATTTTGTCGATGCGAACGGGGCCAGTCTAGATTTGTTCGGATATACCAGGGAAGAGATCGAGTCCGTCAATTTCGCTACCCTGTTGGACGAAAAACAGATACCACTAGCCTTTGAGACCCTTGAGGAAATAATTAACACGGGTTCACAAAAAAGAATGGTAGAGTATCAAGTCAGGAAAAAGAATGGGAAATATGCCTGGGTTGAAACAACTGCCTCAATGATTTATAAGAATGGCAAAGCCGCCCTGATACAGGGAATTGCCCGTGACATAACCGAGCGTAAGAAACTTGAAATCGAACGGACCCGATTAGTAAAAGTTATTGAACAGTCCAATGATTCGATCGTCATTACTGACCTGGAAGGAAGAATTGAATACGTGAATCACGCCTTTGAACAAATGACCGGTTACGCCAAAGCAGAAGCATTTGGCGAAAATCCTCGTATTTTAAAAAGTGGGAAACAAGATGATCTGTTTTATCAGGAATTGTGGGAAACGATCAGCAGTGGAAAAACCTGGATCGGGAACCTGATCAATAAACGGAAAACAGGTGAGTTATTTGAGGAGATGACAACGATTTTCCCGGTATTTGATACAGAGGGAGAGATCACAAACTATACGGCAGTCAAACGTGATCTGACAGAACAAAACAAAATGGAGTGTCAGCTCAGGCAGGCTCAGAAGCTGGAGGCTGTCGGGACCCTGGCAAGTGGCATCGCACATGATTTTAACAATATTTTAGGTGCCATATTCGGTTTTACTCAGCTCTCGAAAAAGAAATTACCTGATCCTTTCATGCGCCATAAGGTTGTTGAATATCTGGACAAGATTCATTCTGCCGCGGGCAGGGCAAAAGACCTGATTGATCAAATATTAACGTTCAGTCGTAAAGGGGAATATAATCCAGAAAACATATTTCTCCAACCCCTGGTGGAAGAATCGATAAAATTTTTGAAAGCAGCACTGCCAACAACCATCTCGATTAATTTCAATAGTGAACCTGACTTGAGAAGCGTTCAGGCTGATGCCACCCAGATTCAGCAGGTGATTATGAATCTTTGTACAAACGCTTCTCATGCTATGGAGGAGATGGGCGGCATCCTGGAAATTGGCCTATCTAATTACCGGATTAATTCCAAGACGGCCATTACCGGAGATCTTGTTCCCGGAGACTATTTGCTGTTATCTGTTAGCGACACTGGCAAGGGGATGAATGAGCAGACCATGCAACAGATCTATGAACCTTTTTATACAACTAAGGAACAGGGGAAAGGAACAGGATTGGGGTTATCTGTTGTCCATGGTATCGTCAGCAAACATGAAGGTATTATTAAGGTTTATAGCCAGGAGGGTGCTGGTACAAAATTTAATATCTATCTTCCCGCTCAGTCGAATGATACCCTTGCATCGAAACAGGAGGATGAACCGGCACTCGCAACGGGTTCAGAATCGATTCTGTTTGTCGATGATGAAATCGATCTCTGTGTGGCATATGGAGAAATGCTCAAACTGCAAGGCTACAAGGTTCAGGCGATATCAAGCAGCCAGAAAGCGCTGAACAAATTCAAAAAAAATCCTGATGGTTATGATCTTGTCATAACCGATTATACTATGCCTGAAATGGATGGCATTAGACTGATAAACGAAATACACAAGCTTCGAACTAACCTACCTGTTATCCTCATCTCAGGACTTGGAACGCAATTGTCTATAAAAGAGATTGAATCACCCAGTATAATGGCAACACTTTCAAAACCCATTGAAATTGAAAAGCTGGTACAAACAGTGAGGGACATTCTCGATGCAAAACAGTGATGATTAATTCGACTGATTAACGGTATTTAGATAATTTATTTTTTCCATTCTGGGCTACACACCGACCACTCTCCCCCTCTATCCCAATAATACTAACAAATTTACAATTTCCACCATTTTACCCCCATTTCGTTCATTATATTTTTAACACCTGCTCTACAGCCCTTTAAAATAAACTATCCTGTGATTTCCCTTTATTTTTACTCAAAATATCCGACTTCCCGTTATTTACTTCTATTTCATTTTGTCACCTACAGTTAGTCCGATTTAGGACAAATTTTAGGACAAGTATTTTTCGTTTTCGGTTTATGCATTACTTAGATTAAATTTTCATTTTTTATTCAGCATTCATATCCCAAATTCCTCCCTCGACGTATTTCCTCCTTTCTGATATTCATCCAGTCATCGATAACAAACCGACTATAGGTTGAAGACCAGCTCGATTGTTCAATTGATATAGAAAACGATAACGAAATGAGATCCAATACTAAAATCGACACCAATCATGTATAAAGCCAAAATACACATCGTCGAAAATGAAGCCATCATCGCAATGGAGATAAAAGGCAGATGCAAAGCTTGCTTGAAAAAAGTAAATCGCAGCTGTTGCCACTTAATCAGGGAGAACATAGGTTGAAACTAAAAGCAGATTTGTTGATAGCGCTCTTTCTAATTCTCATAGGCAGTTCTGCTTTTGCAAAACAGATCGTTGTTACGGTGGGCGTTTTTCAAAATCGGCCCATAGTTTACATTGATGACAATGGCAAACCGCAAGGGGTTTTTGTAGAAATCATAGAAGAGATAGCAAAGAAAGAGAACTGGCGTATTGAGTACGTTAAGTGCAGCTGGGCCGAGTGCTTGGAAAAGGCTCGTAATCGTGAGATCAACCTGATTGCCAGCATTATGCATCTGGTCAGGCGAGAGGCCTATATCGACTTTCCTAATGAATCTATACTCAACATGTGGGGGACTGTAATAGCGCAAAAAGGTGCTGGAATTTCCAGTGTTTTTGATCTCGAAAGAAAGATTGTTGGTGTTATGAAAGATGGAGCTAATGGCAAGCATTTCAGCGAATTAATGGAAAAATTTGATCTCTCGTGTGAAATAAGATCGTTTGCCACTTTTGGCGAAGTAGCGGATGCCGTAGCAGAGGGTCAGGTAGTGGCAGGCATTGTCAATAGCCTTTCTATTGTTGATTTAGTGCAGAATAAAGACAACCTTATACAAACGCTGATTGTCTTTAATCCCTCTTCTTTAAAATTTGGTACAGCCAAAGGAAGTAACGGACAACTATTGTCCGCCATCGATACTCATCTTTCCAAGTGGAAGAAAAACAATGAATCTTCTTATTATAAGATTATCCAGAAGTATTATGGTATGGCTGAAGGTAAAAAGATTCCTGTCTGGATATATTGGGGCTTTTCTCTTTTATCGGCCCTAATTGGCTTCCTTTTTTTATTCAACTTAATTTTGAATTACCGTGTCCGAAAAAAAACCGGAGAATTGCAAATCGAAATCACCAAGTACAAGAAGTCAGAGGAGGCGCTACAGGAGAGCGAGAAACGTCTTAAAGAAACCGCAATGACAGCTAAGGTAGGGGGCTGGGAAACAGACATGTTGGGCAATACAATATCCTGGACCGAGGAAACTTTTCGGATTTATGAATTAGAAGATGACGGCAGGCCGGATGTTACCAAGGCAATCCAATATTATCATCCGGAAGACCAACAATTAGTATCTGATGCTGTGCAACGCGCTATTGAAAAGGGAGAAAAATTCGATTTTGAAACACGTTTGATAACCGAGAAAAAGAACCTAAAATGGGTCAGGTCTATCGGTAATATTGTTTTGCATCAGGGAAATCGTGCTGGAATAAGGGGTATGATACAAGACATCACTGACCGCAAGGAAGCAGAAGATCAGAACAAAGCAAGCCTAAGAGCAAAGGAGATCCTGCTTCAAAAACTAAAAGAATCCGAAGAAAGATCAAATTTGCTGCTAAAAGCAACTTCTGAAGGACTTGTTTTCCACGAACAAGGGTTAGTTCTGCATTCTAATGAACGACTTGTTGAAATCTTTGGGTATGACTCACTCGAAGAAATCCTTGAGTTAAAAATCAATGTAATTCAATTAGCAGCTCCTGAAAGTCGTGAATTGGTTATAAAAAATTCTACAACAGGATATTTAGAACCGTATGAAATTATGGGGATTAGAAAAGATGGTTCAACATTTCCTATATTACTCCATGGTAGACAGATTCCATTTGAAGGGAAGACTGTCATAATTACATCTGTTAGAGATTTAACTGAACAGAAAAAAACCGAAGAAGCTTTGAGGGAAAGTGAATTTTTATTCTCCCAGATGTTTGAGCAGTCAATAACCAGCACAAGCCTATATAACCCATTAGGAACTATAGTCGATGTTAATTCTGAATTCTGTAAAATGTTTGGAGTTCAACAGGACGAAATCATAGACGGAAGATATAACGCATTCCAAGATCAAGCGATAAAGGACGCTGGTGTCGTGCCGCTGCTGAGGGCGATATTTGAAGAAAAGAAAACAAAAAACTGGGAGACTAGTTTCGATATAAACATTTCCTCAGAATCAACGGGAACGCCTACATCTAAGGGTGGAAAGGTTTATCTTGAGGTATTCGGATATCCGATATTGGAAGAGGGAGGAAATTTGAATTATGTGGTACTTCAGCACTACGACATAACAGCGCGAAAACAAGTGGAAGGAGCAATACGTCATGCAAAAATTGAAGCAGAACATGCGAGCCAAGTAAAATCTGAATTTTTAGCTAATATGAGCCATGAATTACGTACGCCAATGCAAGGAATTATTGGGTTTTCCAATTTAGCAATTCAAAGATTCAAAACTACAAAAAAGACTAAACTATTAGATTATTTTGAGGATATTTATTCAAGTGGCCGTCGGTTGCTGGCTTTATTGAATGATCTACTAGATTTGTCCAAATTAGAATCTGGCAAAGCGGACTATTGTTTTGAAGAGGTTAAATTGTCATTATTGTTACCATTGGTAATTGATGAGATGCGAGTATTGATCAAAGAAAAAAATATATCAATTGATATTAAAGAACCTTATTTTGAAGACAAAGCAGCAATAGACAAAGAGAAAATATCACAGGTAGTCAGAAACCTTTTATCCAATGCGATTAAGTTTTCTAAACATAACGGCATCATTCGTATTAAGCTCTCCAAAAACGAAAACAATTTTTGCTGTGCAATGTTTGATAATGGAGTAGGAATTCCAGACGAAGAATTAGGTTCGATTTTCGATAAATTTGTACAAAGCAGTAAAACCAAAACAGGTGCAGGTGGAACCGGATTAGGTTTGTCTATCTGCAAAAAAATTATTGAAGATCATCATGGTAAAATCTGGGCAGAAAACAATCCTGAAGGTGGAGCAACATTCAGTTTTATGTTGCCATATGAACAGGAAGTTGATTAAAAAGTAACAGGATGAGCATATCTCCCTACCATCAACTCTCTCCTTCACTTCACTCTCGGCCTTCTACCAAAATACAGATCTCTTTCTTTCGTCAATCCAAAAGGCCTCTGAATACTCTCCGTTTCGGTCAGGGAAACATATTGGATTTACTTTGTCCCGGAAGTTCAGGTCTATTTCTATTTTAGCAAAGCTCTGCAGCGTTCTTCTTTGCTTTATTCTATAATGGAACAATATGAAGGGGTAAATCATACTTCTTTATTTATTATGATAATGGTGCTAGTTTGGAGGATAGAATTGCCTTTCAGAGCATTGGCTATTGTCGATATGAATCTTACAAATAAACTCAAGTTATTTCAATGAAAAAGAAACTCTGCATTTACTTAGAAGATTTTCTTCTTTCATTGATATTGCCGAGTGCAAGCAATGCAATTGAAAAGGTAACGATACAACTGTGTTGGGATCATCAATTCCAGTTTGCTGGTTATTAGGCTGGAAAATGGAATGGGTATTACAAAGAGGCTGGAACTAGATGTCGAATTCAAATCCGCTCTGGAGTCGAAAACAAAAATACTAAGTGCAGTAACCGAAGTTACTGACGGACAGGCTGAATCTGGAATCGCAGCAACCGATGTTCTATTGGCAAGAAACAAAGGACCTTAGTAGTCCTGGCAACAATATTTCAAAAAAGCCCGGCAGGATTCTATTTAAAATTGAAAGGAGATGATCTCATGAAAAATCTACTGATAGTAATTTTGTTTATATGTGTGGCTTCGAGTTTATCTGCAGCCCAAACGCCATTAATTGTTGCACACACTGAACCGGGCCTCCTTATAAGAATAAATATGGTTGTAGTCGCTGAAGCATACCGCCGCATCAATATCCCAATAAAGATGGTCACCTACCCTAATTTAAGAAGTCTTATCGAGTCAAACGCAGGAAGGACCGATGCTGAGATGCTTCGAGTGAAGCTAAAAACAGAAAAATATCCTAATTTGATACGCGTACCGGTTGCATTATATACACTTGAGGGTGGCGTTTGGGCGAGAACGGGAAGCAAAGTAAAAATAAACTCTCTGAGAGACCTTAACAAATATCATGTTGGCCTGAGAGTTGGGGAAATTTGGGCGATAAAAGCAAGTAAAAATGTAGAAAATCTCATTACTATTCCAACAGCAGAACTATTATTTCGGATGCTTTTAAAAAAGAGAGTTCAAGTTATTCTTTTTACGAAAGTATTTGGGATAGGGGTCATAAACACGCATTCATTTAGTGGATTGGAATTTCTGGAACCTACTCTCGTTTATTCAGATTTATTTCATTATATTCATAAAAAAAATATAGATCTACTCCCAAAACTAACTGAAACCTTTAGACAAATGAAGCAGGAAGGGTTCATGGCAAAAACCAAATCAGAATTTCTGAAAAAGTAAACCATTTATACAAATTATTCTAAGAACCTTCAATAGACTTGAGTTCAGCCACTCTAAAATTCTAACAGTGAACTAAAAAGAGCCTGGCAGTTATTTTTTCTTTCCACAAAAAATGTTCACTTACGTTCAGAAAAACTCTAATTCTTTGAAAATATATTGCTCATGTGGGCCCTCCCGTCTTCAATCTTTATGAACAGACTTTCCAGGCGATTAGCCGCCTGGGTCATCCTGATCAGCTCTGCAATCACTATCGTTACAACCGGGGCGCAACTCTATTACGAGTATCAGCGTGATATTAAGCTAATTGAGGATGAGTTTTATTCGTTAGAACGTTCCCATTTTCCAATCCTTATAAAAAACGTGTGGATAGCCGACGATGACCTCATTCAAACCCAAATTGATGGTCTGGTTCGTCTACCAGACTTTGAATATATGGCTATCAAGGTGAATGGCGATATCAAATGGGAATCGGGTAAGATAAGTTCAAAATATCGAATCAGTAAAGTCTATCCGCTTTCTTTCAATTATTTGAATAAGGATATCGATATCGGCACACTCGTGCTGGAAGCCAGCATTGACGGAGTTTTATACCGATTGTGGCAAAAACTGCTGATCGTTCTTTTTAGTAACGCCATAAAAACATTCATCGTCGCAGGATTCATACTTTTCGTTTTTCATTTGTTAGTAACACAGCATTTAATGAAAATTGCCAAGTATATATATAGGGCAAACCTTTCGAAAGAAAAGGAACCATTACATCTTGACAGGAAAAAACGGGTAGGTGATGAACTTGATGACGTAGCCCACGCAATCAATACGAGCCAGAAAACCACCGCTACAGCCGTCCAAACTCTGAGAGAAAGCGAGGAACGCTTTAAGGGACTCTTTGAGAACACAGAAATCTCTATCTGGAATCTAGACTTATCTAAAGTGTATACCGCATTGGAAAAAATACGCATGGATGGGGTCATCGATCTTCGTCGATACCTGGAGGAAAACGAACAAGCAGCCAGGGAAATAAACGCGAAAGTCAGGATACTTCGTGTCAACGAGGCGACACACAGATTGTTTGAAGCGAAAGACGAAAGAGAAGTTTTCTCTCAGTTTGACCGAATTATGGGCTCGAAGGCGATTAAAGTGTTCATTGATGAGCTTTGTGCCTTATGGAACAAACGGAAGGTGTTTCGGACTGAGGCGGAGTTACTGACGCTCAACGGCAAAAAGCTCAATGTTATCATTTCGTTTCAAATTCCCGAATCAATTAATGGATTCCAAAGCATCCCAGTTAACTTTATTGATGTCACTGAGCGGAAACAAGCAGAAAAACAAATCAAAGCCTCCCTCAAAGAAAAAGAAATCTTACTGCAAGAAATCCATCACCGGGTAAAGAACAATATGCAGGTCATTTCGAGTCTTCTGAAACTGCAGTCTGACAGTTATAATGACGAAAGGATAAAAAAACCTTTGCTTGAGAGTCAAAACCGGGTGAAAGCGATGGCGGCCGTTCATGAAAATCTGTATAAATCAAAAAACCTGTCTTCGATAAGCATCTTACCTTTTCTGAAAGAACTGACAACCTCTATCCTCGCCTCATATCAGCTGAGTTCAGAAAACATCACTTTAGAAATTGATTCAGATGAGATATTTATCAATATTGAGCAAGCCTCACCACTTGGATTAATAGTAAACGAACTGGTTTCCAATTCGTTAAAGCACGCCTTTACTGATGGACACAAAGGGGAAATACACATAAATTTAAAACGAGGGAATGACGATCATATTCATTTGTGTTTTTCCGATGATGGGATTGGAATGCCGGTATCACTTGATTGGCGAAATTCAGATTCTCTGGGTCTGAAGCTTGTTTTGAATTTGGCGGAAAACCAGTTAGACGGATCAATCAAAATGGAAGTCAATAATGGCACCCAATTCGATATTATATTTAGAGAAGGATAAAGATTAAAAGGATCATATGGATCAAAAATCAATATTGATAGTAGAAGATGAAGCTATCACCGCTATGGAAATTGAAAGTTGTCTAAAAGACCTAGGTTGCGAGGTCAGCGGAATTGTCAATTCTGGTGAAAAGGCTTTAAAGCGGATTTCAAAGAATGGAATCAATTTGATCCTGATGGATATTCAATTGAAGGGAGAACTGAACGGAATTGAGGCAGCTGAAATAATACATTCCAAATACAATGTCCCAGTTATATTTCTGACTGCGTTTGCCGAAAAGGAGAAAGCCATTCGTTCCAGGTTTTCTTTCCCTTTCGGTTTTCTGACCAAACCTTTTAATGAATATGAACTTAGATCTGCTATTGATAAGGTCGAGGATTGACACCGAATCTTATATTTTATATATTGTGCACTAGGTTAGTGTTCTTTGTTTGATCTTTAACCGTTTTCTGAGCGGTTTTTTTTGATCTCGAATTCGGCTACATTATTTGAATAAACAGTGGGGTTGTGAAATGGCTGTTTTGAATGATACAGGAGAATAACTATGAAATGGTTGATGTCCGTTTTGATGATTTTGGTTTTAGTAGGCTGCAAGGGCTCCGATGGTGACGATGGCAAGATAAACGTCAAGCTGACGGGTGATACAACATTTACAAATTCAGCCTTTGCGATCGGCTGCTTTGTAATTGACAGTAGTACCACACGCTGTCTCTGTGCTGAAAGTGGAACCTACTATACTGGAACAGCTTCCGGTTCTGTTACCTGCCAGGGATACGCAAGCGACGTAACGATGGTGGATAATAATACATCGTTCACAAGTGTGGCTGCTGGCGACCATACCTGGAATCTCACGACAACCCCGGGTACTGACCCATCAGCCGATAAAACTGGCACTGTTGCGCTCACCGCCACCTCCGGTGAATCCGGATCCAGCACAGCAGCCGTCCTGCCCGAAAACGGAGACAATGGTGCTGACAAGACCTACACCGTGACATTCACCACAACCACTGCAACCGCAGCCGAATAGGATAGATATCCGGGAGGAGGGTAAATCTGCGAAGATTTGAACTTCCCACGGATCTCTCTAAGGGATCGTACAAAAATAACTTGGCATAAGCTGTCCGCAAAAGTCCCTTAAAGACCGGACATTTTGCTGACAGAATGCCAAGGCAACGCGATTCCTTGACATTAAGGGGAATCACTTGAGTAATTTTTGAGCCGACCCTAAGCAAGGATTTTTTCTGTAAGAGCTGCAACTGTCTTACTTTTCATTATTGCTGATATGTATCGCCGGCTTACGACCTATCCACGGTCTTGCTTGTTCCAACTGTGCTGCCAGACGGAATAGGGTGGCTTCATCTCCGAACCGACCTGCAAATTGGACCCCGATGGGTAAGTTATTTTCATTCCAAAATAGAGGGACCGACATGGCCGGTTGCCCGGTGATGTTTTGGACATATGTCAGGGCCACAAAGGCACTGGTGGTTTTGAAACCACTCATGGGATCAGCGGGTGTCGGATCAAACGAGCCGAGTTTTACCGGGGGAATGCTGAGGGTTGGAGACAGGAGCAGATCATATTCCCCCTGATGATACCAGCGGGCTATCTTGCGCGAAAAGAGCTGAATTTTTTCCACACAGGCCAGGTAATCTGCACCTGTTCGCTTCAAACCAGCCTGATAACCAGCCCAGGTCATCGCCTCAACTTGATCTTCGGTAATCTTTCTACCCAGTTCTTCTTCCCAATAAGCGAACATGCGGCCTGTCAAACAGGTAAAAATCTGGCCAAAGAGTCCATTCAGATTGGGGTGACTTAACTCTTGCGGATCAATCTCCGCGACAATATGCCCCAGACTTTCGCAAAGACTGGCGGCGTCTTTGACCGCGCTTTGACAATCAGGATGTATTTTTGTCTCCAGGCTCCATCCTTCAGGGATCGCATTCAAAAAACCGATCTTCAGGCGATCTGGCTCCAGCCCCACTTCTTCCAGGTAAGGTCGCTCTTTAGGCGGGGCGCAATATGGATCTCCAAGGTCCGGGCCGGAGGTGACATCCAATAATGCTGCTGAATCTCTGACAGTAAGGGTAACGGCATGTTCGTGGGCAAGACCACCCCCTACGTCGCCAAAAAGAGGTCCTAACGGATTACGTCCACGGGTGGGTTTCAGTCCAAAAAGTCCGCAGCATGAAGCGGGACAGCGGATCGAGCCACCACCATCGTTTCCGTGGGCCATGGGCACAATCCCGGCCGCCACCGCTGCAGCCGAACCACCGCTTGAACCACCAGGCGTTAAACCAGGATTCCATGGGTTGAGCGTTGGCCCATGCAGCTTTGGTTCAGTTGTTGGCAAAAGGCCAAATTCACAGGTATTGGTCTTGCCAACGATATTCAAGCCCGCGGCTTTCTGTCGTTTGACAATTTCGCTATCTATTCTCGATACATGGCCCTTAACAGCGCGAGAACCTTCCTCAAATGGAGTCCCCTCATATTCGGCGAACAGGTCCTTCAACAGAAATGGCACTCCTGAGAACACTTCTTGAGGGGGTACTTCCGCAGCAACATCACGCGCCTGATCATACATTTTATGAATCACAGCATTAAGTTTTGGGTTTAGCCGTTCAATACGTTGAATGACCACCTCCAAGAGTTCTGTTGGCTTTATTTCACCTTTACGAATCAGCTCTCCCAGGGCAATCGCGTCATAGTCAATGAGTTCGTCTTTCATTTTATGCCTCTATTATCTAAATATCTCATTCAATCAGTTCCTACTTGACGCAGGTTCCGATCGATCCTTTTTTGCATTTTCTGCCATCAATCCAGATTGCGTCTTCCAAGTTAACTTCTGCAAAATTGACACGATATATCTTTGCGCCCAACAAATTTGCCCCGGTCAGATTGGCTTTAAAAAAAACAGCTCCGGTCAGGTTTGCTCCTTTTAAATTAGCGCCCGCCAGGTTTTCTCCTTCAAAATCTTCAAAGGATAGATCACAACCGATACATTTGTTGGTTTTTTTAAGTCGGTTTAGCTCTTCAGAACAACTCTGTAATCCAGCCAGTAAACAGAAAAGCAGGATAATCCATTTTTTAGAGGGAATCATTTTCAGGTTTCTATAGAATTTTTGTCAAAAACCGGTTTCTCGGACATAGCCGTAAAGCCGAAGACATCAGCGAATAGTATAGTGACTTGTGTGAACTCGGATTCTTTTTTCATGGCTTGATTTTAGCGAGTTATCTTTTTGACTTCATGCTATAGCCCGATTACCACATTCAACTGCATTTGTCGAGAAAGGTAGAAGATTTTTACAGAGAAATGGGTGATGGGTGAGGAGGCTTGATTGTGAGATTCTCACTGGTGGCTTTGGTCGCTGGTTTTTTCAAACAAAATAACAGTATGATAGTAGGGCAATCGCATCAAATTTTATGCCCCGGCCAGCACCTTGAGCAGATAGTC
>JABGPJ010000170.1 GCA_018645005.1 Deltaproteobacteria bacterium
ACAAAAGCTGAATGATAAAACCCGTCTCTGCGCATAAGCTCGATCCAAGTTTCATCATTCAGCTTTCTGCAAAAACCTAATCGGACATTGCTGAAAAACACTGGACATTTTGCAAACAGAATGTGGCAGCAACGTGTTTCCTTTTCATTAATGGGAAAAACTTGACTAATTTTTGAGCCAACCCTGAACCCCTTATAATTCTGCATTGTCGGCGGAGCAAGATGGGAAAGGCAGAGGCAGATAAATCAGAGATTATGCTTTATCATTCCCGATCAAATTGATAGATTTAACCTATCTATTCAAATCAACCGCAGCTGATTCGTCCTCTCAAATACAGAACAGAGTTCCATGCAGATCATAAAAATATTACCTGAAGCGTTAATCAATAAAATTGCCGCCGGAGAAGTTGTCGAACGTCCGGCCTCTGCAGTTAAGGAACTCGTTGAAAACGCTCTGGATGCTAGCAGTGACCAGATTTTGATCACCATCAAAAATGGCGGCAAAGACCTTATTTCAGTGCTGGATAATGGCAACGGTATGTCCAGCGAAGATGCCCAACTGGCCATCGAACGCCATGCAACCAGCAAAATAGCGACAACAGAAGACCTGGATCGCATCAAGACCATGGGGTTTCGAGGCGAGGCCCTGGCGGCCATCGCCGCTGTTTCCAGGTTTGAGATGACCACTTGTCAAAGTGAGGCAGAGGGCGGTTTTCAGGTGCGTGTGGAAGGCGGAAATCGGGTTCATTCTGCCAGGGTTGGCTTTCCAAAAGGGACTCGAATGGTCGTTGAAAATCTATTTTTCAACACACCGGGCCGTCAGAAATTCATGAAGTCGACAAATACTGAATACAACCACATTCACGATCTGATTATTCGGTTGGCGCTGGGCCATCCGCATATTCAATTCAAACTGATTCACAATAACAATGTGGTTCTCAATCTACCGAAAGGACAAACATTTGTGGATCGGATAAAACGCTGTTTTGGTTCGGAGATCGCAGCCAATTTGATCCCCTGTCAGCACGAAGAATCTTATCTTTCATATGAGGGATTGATCTCTCACCCATCCGGCAACCGTTCTTCAAAACGATGGCAGCATATCTTCATCAATGATCGTCACGTTAAGTGCAGAACCATCAACCACGGGATCTATGAGGGGTACAAGACGCTATTAATGAAGAACATGCATCCGATGTTTTTTATCAAGGTCAGTCTGCTGCCATCGGAAATCGACGTCAATGTTCATCCTGCCAAGACAGAGATCCGTTTGAAAAACCAGAATCTGATTCACACCATATTTGCTGAAAAGATTGCGCATCAGCTAAAAGGTGGGGCCCGCAAGCAGTTTTTCAGCCCTGGCGGGAGCGAATTGCAGAGCGACCCCAAGCCGACCCCAACTGAAAACGGAGTCATTGTTCGTCCAAATAATAACAGTCATCCTGAGGCGGAGACCCAACTTTTCACTGAAACAAATGAACAGATTGGGTTTTTCAAAGCAGATACGAAACAAGAGCCAACCCGATTCCGATCAAACAGGTTCTCTGAAAAAAACAATCTTTCCCCTGGGAAAAAAACAGAAGCGGATTTAGCCGAACCGTTCAGTTTTTCTGAATCTGAAGGCGCTCTTTCAAATCCTGCCGTTTCCGAATCTTTTGATAGTCCGCAAGCACCTCAGGTGATCGGACAACTGCTGAACAAGTACATTCTGGCCCAGGGTGAAGACGGCCTTATTCTTGTGGATCAGCATGCTGCTCACGAGCGAATCCGCTTTGAAGAGATCAGGGATCATTTTTATAACAGAACCCTCGATTCACATCCTTTGCTGATTCCCATGATGATGGAACTCCCCCCCCAGGATGGGCTTCTGCTGGAACAAAACCAGGAGTCCTGGAAAAAACTGGGTTTTGTGATAGACCACTTCGGTGGGAATGATTACTCTATCAAAGAGATACCCATAATTCTCAAGGACAGTGACGTTCCCGGAGTGATCCGTGATGTGCTGGATGAAATGGCACAATTTGGCAAATCCGGCAAATTGGAGGGATTTTTCAATGAGGTTTTCGAACGCATGGCCTGTCATTCTGCGATTCGTGCTGCTCAGCATCTCAGTTTTCAAGAGATGCAGGCTCTGCTGGACCAGCTGTCGACACTTGATCTCCAGCTTTATTGCCCTCATGGACGACCCGTCCTGATTGAAATCAGCCTGAGTGAACTGGACAAACGGTTTAAGCGCTAACCGCGCTGAAAGAAAGCTCCTATAAAATAGAAACAATAATATACACCAATATGCCCGGCAGGGCACAAAGCAAGATGAGATTGAGGTAACTCTCATTAAACCCAAATATCCGGTTTCACTATGAAAATCTTTGCCCTGGTTGGAAAACCAAATGTCGGGAAATCGACATTTTTCAACCGTCTGGCCAAAAAACGACTGGCGATCGTCAACGAAACGCCGGGGGTAACCCGGGATCGGAATATGTCGCCGATCGATTACAAAGGGTATCAATTCCTGCTCATTGACACCGGTGGATTTGAACCCGACTCTAAGGAGATCATTCCGCAGAAGATGAAAGAGCAATCTCAGCTCGCCGTTGAGGAAGCAGACGGGATTATCTTTCTGCTGGACAAATATTCCGGCTGGACCCATCAGGATCGTGAGATTTATGACTTTCTGAGAAGGTCGGCCAAACCCGTCTACTTCGCTGTCAACAAAATCGATCATACCAGTCACGAGCATGAGGTCGCCGAGTTCTACGAATCTGGAGCCGAGGAAATATTCCCGGTTTCATCGGAACATGGCGTCGGCATTTCCACGCTGTTGGAATCGATGGCCAGAGACTTTCCTGAAATTGCAGGCAAAGACAAGAGCGACCGTCAAGATGAAGGTATTCTCTCCATCTCTCTGGTCGGTAGACCGAATGCGGGGAAATCATCTTTGGTGAATCACTTTATCGGTACAACCAAGCAAATCGTTGACGAAACGCCTGGAACCACGCGCGATCCAGTCGATAACTACTGTAAATTTAAACAACAGGAGCTGCGGCTGATCGATACAGCCGGAATAAAGAGGAAAAGCCGAGTCAGTATGCTGATCGACAAGTACAGCATGATTGCCGCTATCAGGAGCATCGAACGATCCGATGTGGTTCTGCTTATTATCGACGCTACCGAAGGCGTAGTTGAACAGGATGCCCGTATCGCCGGATATATTGTCGAACGTGGGAAATCACTGATTCTTGTAGTCAATAAATGGGATCTGATTGAAAAAGATGGTAAAACCATGGAAAAAATGCGCCAGGATGTAAGAGATAAACTCAGATTTCTCGATTTTGCCCCCATCCTGTTTGTCAGTGCAAAATCCGGAAAACGGGTCTCCACGATACTTGATAAAGCACTTGTTGTTTATAAGGAGTTTTCGAAGCGGATACAGACATCGGATTTGAACCAGATCCTGCAATCCATTACCGCCCGACATACACCACCGGCGACCGGCAGAAAAAATACCAAGCTCTACTACACAGCTCAGGTTTCCACTCGCCCACCCACATTTATGATCACTTCAAACTATCCCAAGTCGATCAATTTGTCCTATAAAAGATATGTCATCGGACAGTTCAGACATTTTTTCGGTTTTGAAGGTGCCCCTATCCGCATTCTCTGGCGAGATAGGTCAAAAAAGAACTCCAATGAGGAAAACAGCCCATGAATACGACATTTGGAATTGAACTCCTCTCCCGCGGCGGACCTCTGATGATCGCTCTTCTGATCTGCTCCGTGCTCTCTTTGGCGATCATCATAGAGCGATTGTTTGCCTTGAGACAATCTCGCTTGATGCGAGTCGACATCTTGATGGAGGTTGAAATCGCCATCAAGAAAAAGGATCTCGCGGCTGCTCTGGAGTGGGTCGATAAAGCAAAGTCACCCATGACAAAAATTGCGAAAGTCGCCCTGATTAACTCGGACAAACCCAAAGATGATCTAAAGGCATCGATTGAAGAGGCTGGTCGTATTGCGGTTCCCCAAATGGAAAAATTTATGACCATTCTGCAGACCATCGCTGTTATATCACCACTTTTGGGTCTTCTCGGAACCGTGACCGGCATGATCAATGTCTTTCAAACCATTGTCTCTGAAGGGACTGGAAATGCCAACATCCTGGCCGGCGGTATCTCAGAAGCCCTTCTAACAACCGCGGCGGGTTTGTCAATTGCCATTCCAACCCTGATTTTTTATAACTATTTCAACAAAAAGATTGAGCATATGATCGTAGAAATGGAACATCTATCAGTCACGCTTTTTGAACTACTGACCCACTATCTTTCAAAAACAGCGTGAAAACCAGGACTCATTCAGATTACACTTATGTGCCCTGACGGTCTCCAACCCAACACATTTTGATGCGCCATGCAATTTAGAAAAAGAAAAACACCCCATCTGAACATCGATATTACGCCATTAATCGACGTGATTTTTCTACTTCTGATTTTCTTTATGATCTCAACCACATTTATCAACGCCACCGGGATACAGATTGAGTTGCCGACGACAATCAGCAAACCCAAACCCCAAAAACAAAAAAGCCTGGAGATTGCGATTACGGCCAAGCAGCAGATTTTCTTCAATGGCCGCCCTATCAAGCAGAAACAGTTGAAAAAAGCCCTTATTAAAGCGAAACAGAGCTATACCCAAAACGGGTTGATCATCCGGGCCGACGGTAAGGTTCAGCACCGGTTAGTCGTTTTTGTGATGGACACCGCCAAACAGGCCGGAATTCATAAATTCTCCATCGCAACCCGGCCGGGGAAAAAATGACTGTATGAATAGAATCCCACTCATTCTGATTGGTTTTATCATTCTATTTTCGACCGTCTCTGCCCCGGCACAGACTAAAACAGAAAGCACACCCTCGATTACGCCTACCCAAAGCCAGACCACCTCAAAAAAGGAGGATCTCATCCAGCAGTTCTACGGCCGAACGACGATCCCGGATTGTAATGCCCAGAACTCAACAGGCTGCCTAAAAAACCTGCAGGAGAAAAAAAGCTGTGAACAGTGTAATCTGAGAGGTGTCTCACTCTTCAGGTCCAAATTGCCTGACGCTCAGTTGAAGGAAGCAGACATGACGGGGGCTAATCTGGCAAATGCCAATCTCTCAGCAGCCGACTTAAGTGGTGCTATTCTTCTGCAGGCTGATCTGTCGGAAACAAATCTGAAGGGCGGCAAATTGGCCAGGGCCATACTGAAAGGAGCCAAATTGGACGATGCCCGTCTCAATAGTGCAACTCTAAGCGAAGCAGATCTGAGTCTGGCCTCACTGAAGTTCACCAATCTGGAAGGGGCTGACCTCCAAAAGGCGAAACTGATCCAGGCCGACCTGCTGGAAGCGAATATGATCAAGACCAATCTGAATAACGCCAACCTAGCAGATGCCGATCTGACCAGAGCGAAGCTTCAGAAAAGCCAGGGTCACGACGCTGATTTCAGTGGCGCAACACTCTCGCAGGCAGATCTATCTTCATCAAATCTGACCCGAGCCACTTTCAAGGACGCAAAGCTCAATGATTCAAATCTGAAGCGATCCAGACTGATCAGTGCCAGCTTCGAAAATGCTAATTTGATCAACGCCAATCTGGAAAAGGCAGACCTTAGAAAAGCCAATTTAGCAAACGCCAACCTGATGGGGGCTAATCTGAAAGGGGCCAATTTGGCTGGGGCCAATCTCAGTAAAGCCAATTTATCCGGCATCAATCTTGTGGGTGCCATACTGACCGGTGTTGATTTCAAGGAAGCCAATTTGAGGGGCGCAAACCTTGCGGGTGTCGATCTCGAGGGCGCCAATCTGGAAAAAGCCAAACTCACCGGCGCTAATCTGGAACTGGTTAATCTCAAATCTGCCAATCTGGAAAAAGCCAAATTGATCGGCGTAAACTTTCAACACTCCAATCTTAATAACGCCTATCTCATTGGCACGGATCCCCGGGATGCAAATTTCAGAGGTGCCAATCTTAAAGGAACCAATTTAAAAGGCGCTCGGCTGGACCGTGCTGATTTCACAGAAGCAGACCTTGTAGAAGCAAATCTATTCGAGGCCCATATCAATCAGGCGATTTTTCTCGGGGCTGACCTTCAAAAGGCGGTCTGGGTAAACGGGGAAGTCTGTCAACCCAGGTCTATTGGCCGCTGTATTCAAAGTTCGGAATAGCAGGGACGCTTGACACCCTTCTGCCGCATTTATTCACCTGACATAATTATATCTTTCAGCATTGTCCGGTTAAGTATTTGCTAAACAAAAACGGAATGATAAAACCAGTCTCTGCGCATAAGCTCGATCCAGGTTTTATCATTCCGTTTTCTGCAAAAACCTAACCGGACAATGCTGAACTCAGATATAGTTGATTGACAATTCTCGACCTCAGCCTGAGGTTGATTGAAAATGATCTACTGTTTATCGATAATTAATTTGACATCGGCTCCAAAATTATTTATCTATTTGTAACAAAAGGAGAATTCTTAACATTCACACTACCCAAAAACGTTTTCCCTTCTCAAGATCCCTTTTTGCCCACTTCAAAAGGGGCAACAAGTCGAAAGCACCTTTTTGGGTAAACCGATCGATATCGAAACCTGAAAAAATTTCTGAAAATGAACTTTCTTTCCGGTTTACCGCATATTGCAAAAATCAGAGGAAATCGAATCCGGGTCCTTTTACATGGCAAACTCATCCATTGTTTCAACAACCAGCAAACTGTCATCGAGCTGACCCAGCAAGATATTCGAGAAACACTGGGTGGAACCTCCCGACCGATCGTTTTTCTGGCATCTCCTTTTATTCATACGTTTATCCATGAAACGATCCAACTTTCGAAAAAAGAGCTGGAAAAAGCAGATCAACAACTTCTCGGATTCAAGACTCCCGCCGCAAGCTATATAAATATCACCTCATTAAAACTGAACGAAAAAAAATCGATTACCATTCACTCCCACTTGACGCATGAGGGAGCTGAACTTTTAAAAGAGCTCCAGCGAGAGAAGATCCGCTTGACATGGTACCCAGCGATTCTCAGTGTTGTCACAAATCTTTACCAGGACGGGATTGAATCTCTGACAGACAAAGAAAAACTCCGGATATACCTGGCAGATGAATTACTGCAGATTCAAAAACAGGGGGGCATGATCCGTTTTGAGCACCTTAACTATCTGCACAGCCATCTGACCTTCGAGGAAAAAAAGCGCACCATCGAGCGGATTATTGATAAAGAAGGCAGTAAAGCGGAATTTTCAGCGCTGGTATTCAACCACCACCCTTCAAGTGCGTCAGATAGTATAAAACATCCGGCTGATCACATTTTGATTGCCCCTCGGAAGGGGCGACACGTAAAGTCTGTCACCCGCTCTGTGAAAAAACGGCCGCTGGCACTGCAATACCTTCTGAGGCAAAACAGCTTGTTAGGCCTTGTCACGGCAGTAATCGTTACATGGGCATTTTTAATCAACAACCATGCAGACAGCATAAACCAGAAACGGTTGGGACTGCAGCATTCCATATCCATTCTGCAGCAACATTCTGATCGCTTAAATCAGATCGCCAAGTTGGAACGTGAACATTTCCGCTTCATTTCAATGATGCAGGCCGCTCAATCATTGAAAATCCAACCCGCTCTGTTTCTGAAAAACCTGGACCAAATTCTTCCTGACAGTGTCTGGCTCAGTCATGTCACGATTCAAGATCATCACATAGAGATGGAACTGCTGGATAGAACCGAAACCGAATTGAGTGCATTTATGGACCGACTTGGCAAACAATGTGGAGAAACCAACCTGAAGAAAAACGAATTCATCACCTTGAACAAAATCCCACTTCGCAAATACTCAGTCGAAATCAGTCATTTAAATCCAAAAACCCTGTATGAGAAACTGGATTAAAAGCAAACGGAATCAATTGTCAATTCTTCTGGTTGCAGCATGCATTTTGACAATCAGTAATTCTATCATCCCCGCGTATGAATCACTTTCCTATTATCATGACAAAATAGATGCCCTTGAAAAACTGCAGCAGCAGCTCCAGCGGTTTTCACTGCACATTGGTTTTCACGAAAACCAAGCGAACCAGATTAAACAGCAGCTTGCAGATCTTCACCAGCTCAATGCGGACGTACGGAATACGGTAACCCTGCAAAAGCGATTCGGAAAGATTCAGCGGCAGTGTCAATTGAAGGTCATCACCCAGCAAATCAAAAAAAACAACATCTCAAGCGAACTGGAAAAGATCGACATCCGACAGACGCTGGAAGGAAATTATAGTGATCATGTGCGTTATCTGAAAGCGATTTTAAGTCCTGAATACAGTGTGTTATTGGAGCGGTACAGTTTACTGAACCGGACCCCGCTCAGTGAAAACCCAACTTTGACAGCCGACCTGAACCTTATCCTGTTGCTACCCAGAGAATGAAAAATTTTGTTGCCATCACCATGCTGCTGGTCCTGTCGGTGACCTTCAATACCTGGCATTTAAAGGCCAATCCGTTTGCATATAAAAAGGGAAAAGTGGTCGTCAAAAAAAGGGGAAAAGTGGTCGTCAAAAAAAGGGGAAAGGTGGTCGTCAAAAAAAGGGATCAAAAGAAAATTAACCTTGAGTTCATAGGTTACGCCATTATGGAAGACCAAAGGTTTGCGATTGTTCAACTGAATAACAAGCAACACATTTTAAAAAAAGGGGAGTCTCTGGGAGAAATCAAAATCATCCGTTTTTCTGCAGATTCCCTAACTTATCAAATTGGCAGTATTGTTCGCAGCGTACCTATAAACAGAGTCAAGCCTTGAGCCAACTATAGATCTAACCATTGCAGGTAAAAGGAACTACTTTTTGACAAACAGATTCATCAAACGTTACGCTGCACAAATAAAATGACCTTAGGGATCGTACAAAAATAACTTGGCACAGTCAGTCCGCAAAAGTTCTAAAAACACTGAACAGTTTGCAGACAGAATGCCAAGTAATTTTTGAACTGACCCTTACCAATATCCGTCACATTTGAGTGAAGAGTGCCTTTTCTATCCCAGAAATAATTCAACCAGCAGGCGCCGTTCACGCCGATAAATATAAATATAAGGAATCACATGTCAGTACCGACTCGAGAAACAGTCATCGCCTCTCTGCAGGAAGCAGCAGACAGAATGGGATTGGACCTGGAGGACCTTCAGGAGATGATTGGTGAAGTTCTGGAAGATTGCAGCAACAAAGCGGTTTTACTGAAAGCGGCTGTCAGTGACAAAAAAGCAACGGATGTCAAAGCAATTGCTCATGACATCAAAGGCTCAACAGCAAACTATGGGCTGCAGGAGATAAGCGATCTGGCACTTAACCTTGAACAAAATCATGACGATCCCTCCCTGGAAGTTGCCGACAAAATGATCTCTCTACTCAATCACATATCCGGGCTGAATATCAGCGAATAGCCCCAGAGTCAGGGCGTAAACGATCAAGCAGAACCAGAGATTTTCTATATATACGGTCTTTTGAACCATAGCGCGTGATTTCGAAGGTATCGGCCACGAAGTGATCCGGTTCAATGCCAATCTCATGGAAGTTGACACCAGACGGTGTCATATACCGCGCTGTGGTCATCTTGATAAACAGATCATTTCCCAGCGGGAAAATGCTTTGAACCACACCTTTCCCAAAACTCTTCTCTCCAACAATCAGGCCCACATCCCGATCCTTGATGGCTCCAGCAACAATTTCAGCGGAACTGGCCGAATAGCGGTTGATCAAAACGATCAACACAGGTGGCTTCTGCTGAGCGATTTTCTGAGAGACATAACGTTCGATGAGCTTGTTTTCTCTATCCCGGGTCTCAACAATATCACCGCCACTGATAAATAGCTCCGCCGTTTCAACTGCAGCCAGAAACAATCCCCCCGGATTATTTCTGAGATCCAGGATCACAGCACTGTAATCCTTTTTTTCTAAAACCGCTTCCACTTCAGCAGGTGTCGTTTTTTGAAACTTTTGGATTTGAATAACAGCGGTTGATGGATCTCTTTCAAAAAAATTTACCGAAGAGGCTTTGATCAGCGCACGTACAATCGAACGCTTGATGATCTCTTCCGGTTTTTCCGGATGATAAAAACCAACCAGCAGCGGCGTTCCAATTTCTCCACTGACCAGGCGGCCGAGATCGCTTTCCCTTTGATCACCAAGAGCAACTTCGCCCAACTGAACGAGAACATCGCCCGGTTTTAATCCGGCTTGCTCAGCTGGTGATCCTGTGATCACCTGGGTGACCAGGTACACGCCTTTGTGCTTTTGGATGCTAACGCCAATACCAGCGTATTTTCCAACCGCATAAGACTCAAGTTTTTCCAGTTCTTCCCTGTCAAAAACAGCGGAATATGGGTCCAAACGACTCACCATGCCTTCGATGGCAAAACGGATCAGCTGTTGAGCTGTCCGCGTCTGGATATGCTGAGACTGAATAAGATGGTAGGTTTTACTGAAGCTTTCCAGCGCTCGGATCTCTTCATCCAGGGTATCCGCCCGACTAAAACCGGGTATGACCAGGCCCAGAACCAAAAAGATAAAAGCGATCCGGCACCAATAACGCTCCGTTAGCCATCCACCGGGCTGGTTCGGATACCATATCTTTTCAAAATCATTCCTCATTTCAAGCGTTTGGTTCCTGTTTTTTTTTGAGCTAAAGTGACAATCAATATATTTCCGAAACGTATTCCAGAAAAAAGCGACGGATGGCTGGTGTCAGGCAAACCCCTCCTATAATATCCGAAACCAGGCCCGGAATGATTAAAAAACAGACCGCTGTCAATATCCAGGCTTCTATCCAGATTTCTTTGACTATCTTTTCCCCTTTTTTAAGCTCCGCATCCAGGAAGAAAAAAAGGTTGAAATCCAGTTTTCTGATTCTGAATATTCCGTAGCCACAGGTGAGAAGCTGGGAACCGATGATAAAGTAAATGCCCGGTCCTGAGGAAATCTGGATTAAAATGATCATGTCTGCCAACGCGACTCCCAGCGAGACCAGAAACAGAAACTCAATAAACATTATCTTCTCTTCTTGGTTTGGCAAAAGGAGCCGGTAACTCTTCCAGAGCAGCAATATATCGTTCCATATTCAATCCCCCTTCTCCCCTGATCTCTTCCGCTATTTCCATGCCCACCAGATGCCCAATCAGCGCATAGGCTTCATCATGGCTAAATTCTTCTTCCAGGAGGCGTTCATAGGCAATGAGCGTTTCCGGTGGATTTTTTTCCGCAATTTGCTGTTCGATAGCGGCATGAATGGCCTTAGTAAGCCGTTCGTCAATATCATCCCCAATTTTTTTTTCCATAATCTTTCAATATTTTCTGTTTGTTAAAAACCAACCCCTGAAACCCCACAACCCTATTCAAATCTCAGCAATGTGCAAAAAACGTCTTTGAGCAGTAATTTCCATCAAGGGAAAGTCATTATTGTTTTCGTACGGATCTTCCCTTCCGGATTAGGATAAAATCCCATCTGCCGTTTGAATATTTTTGGATCTGATATAACCTGCCCTTGAGGTTGTATTTTCTGGTGGGTCTTACCCACTGCCTGTACAGTCACTTTTCTGACAATCCCGGTTGTCACAAACATCTTTTTAAATAGATTTTTGATATCGGCCAGTTTCAGCTTTTTCAATTCGTCGATTTCAGAATCTCGACGCGTAAAATCATATCTTCCAGAAGAGATCTCCCCCCAGTAGCGGTTAGTCTCCTCCTGCAGATTTTTCGGCATTTCAAGGCGTTTGGCCACCAGCGCTTCTTTATATTGTGAAAATTCGTCTTCGGAAAATCGGTCTAATTGACTGCCAAAGTCAGCAATAAACTTTTCGATACGGGATTGCAAATAAACCGGTTCCTTCACATTGGATTGGATGATAAATACAAACCCATCCACTTTTCCCGACTCCCGATAACCTGACCAGACGATATACCCCAGCTGTTCAACCGTCCTGAGCTGATGATAAAAGGGTTTTTCGATCATCTGCTGCAGCATATCCAGGGTGACAGATTGTTTAATCGACTCCGGCCCTGCCTGAAAATAGATCTGGATGGCCGAATTCACATCTTCCACCGAAAATTGATACACGTAAGGGCCGGATGCCGGTAGGATGATCGTTTTTTCCAGCGGCAATTCAACAGGTTCGCTACTCTGCAAGCTGTCCTCCAGAAACGTCGTCAATTCCAAAATCCCACCCGCACTGAAATTACCATGGGCCAAAAAATCAATATGTAGTCGAGAAAACAGAACCGGGACGAACTCGGCGAGGTCCTGCACAGTAATGCTATCAATAACCGCCAGATATTCATCGGTGTGCCAGAGAGGTGTGGAGAGCAGGTGATGCATCTCGTATCCGACCTGGTGAAAGGCCTGTGACAACTTCATGTTGCGCCTGTTTTCTGCCATCTGGTCCTTCAATATCCTGAACCGGTTTTCGTCGATTTTGTAACGTCTGATCTCACCGATCACTTTTCTGAACAAAATCTCCAGATTATCGGAATAACCGCTCAAATAAAGTTCAAGCCCCTTGACAGAATTGGACATTGAGTAGTGTAAGCCAGCAATTACGGCCGGATAGGAATACTCATTCAGCCGTTCCCGCAGCAGCAGGGTGAACAGTTTTGTCATGGCCGCATTCTTCACGCTCGAATACGCGTCCGGCGTTGAAAGTCGAATCCGGAGATTGCCCTTTGGAATGTTGAAGATATTGTCCTGCTTGAACCAGACGCGGGTTCTATCCGAATGTTTAAGCAGGACAGGGTAGGCTTCATTCAGTTGACCCGGCTGATAGCTGACGTTTTCGACAATAAAGGGATTGGGGGGAGGCAAGGTCAGTGCCGGATGTGGTACCACATCTCTCCAAAGCGATAATTGATCGTCCGGAATGCGCTCAACACTGTAGCGGGTCCCATACCATGGATCTGTCCGATCAGTTGGAAGATCCTCAGCAATCAAAACAATCTGCATGTTTTCCAGCGTCAGGTATTTCAAGAGATTCTGTTGTAATTCAGGTTGATATGCCTGATAGAGCCACGGCGAAACCAGGACATCCTGAATCGGCACATCCTGCATGTTCATTGCCAGGCGACTCACATAATTCGATGGCTCCTCTTTTTCTCGAAATCTGAAATCTACAGCCGCAATTTTTCGGGACTCATGAAAATATCTTTCCAGGTTCGGTTCCCGTCTCATCCGTTCGAAATACTGAAAAACGTAAGCGACAATTCGGTCTGTTTTTCGCAGACCTTCGGGAGTCAAGCTAATGCTGATGTTGATAAAACCGAATTCCCGGCTTTCCGGACCTACACCGGCTGAGAGCGATGTCGCCAGACCCTGTTTTTTCAGCAGTGCCAGAATGCTTCCTTTTCCCTCATCCCCCAGAAGATGGGTGATAAGGGTGGTTGTTTTAAACGGATAGTTTGATCTTTGGGAAGGAATGGGGAACATCAGTCTGAGTTGCCGGATCGACTTGACGGGATTGATATTAATTCTTCTGCCCAATGGTCGCTCGATAACAGGCCTGTCAGAGAATCTGTCCGGCGTGATATCTTTATCCGGGACAGCAGAAAAATAGGACTTGGCCATTTTCTCAAGATCGTCCAGGGATTCTTTGCCCAGAATAGCCAGTTTCATCAGGTTCGCCGAGTAGTGATTTCCGTAGAAGTGGATCAATTGTTCCCGCAATTTTCCATCGTCAGTCGATCCTCCTCGGAGAGACGCCAGATTACCAGTCCCAAACATATGAAAAGGATGCTGCGGATTGGCGGTATTTCTGATAATCTGATAAATCCTGCGACCGTCATTTTTCAGATTTTTCTGGTGCTCTGAATTGACCGCATTAATCTCTCTTTCAGCATATTCTGCACCAAACCGAGGGGAGATAAAAAACTGAGAAAAACGATCCAGCCCACCTTCCAGATAATCCTTATGTATGCTAAAAAAGAAATTGGTATCTTCAAACCCGGTAAATGCGTTACTGGATCCACCGTGGACGGAAAGATATCTCCCATAATCATCCGCGTCAGGGTATTTGCCGGTTCCGAGAAAAAGCATATGCTCCAGATAATGCGCGAACCCCTGCCGATCTGAGGGGTCACTGAACTGACCGACAGCGACATCAATGGCTGCTGCTGCCTGGTCGGTTTCAGGATCAGAGATAAGTAAAACCTGCAGTCTGTTGCTTAGAACCAATGAACGATAGGATCGCGAATCATATTCACTTTTTATGATCTCTTTCGTGGGAGCAGGTGCGGTTGGGTTGACAGTCGAACATCCGGAAAACTGCAACCCCAGGAATAGCAGAGCGAGCCAGGCAAACACCTGAGAGGCTATTTTTCGATCAACGATACCCAATAACCGAGACTTTTTTTTCAATATTATTAACCTGTACTAAATGTTAAATCGAGTTGTTGTCAAAAACCCGGGGTGTCCATTTTGCAGACACTATCTTGCACCATTCAAACACAATGGTAAAATGACAGCAGAGGCCTGTTTGAAAGGAGCCCGCAGAATATTCCAACGCCCCAAAATCAAGCATAAGAAACGCCGGTGGAAATGGACGAACTGTGCTTATCCCAGCGAGAAAAACAAACAGCGAACCTGTGCGGATTTTCAGATCCAATCACTGACTCTCAAGCTCATTCATCAGTTCACCTTATTGATCATGAGAGCCAGCCTTGAGGACCAGCCTTCTTTTAGCGGCGAAATCTGGTGGCAGACCTGACACCTATTTGCGCTGATAGGGGATAACCAGTGTCAGGGGCTCTTCACTCCGACCTATCCGACTAAAAGTCAACTGAATGCGCTCGTCCGCCCAGGGGGAGCGATCAATCCGCCAGCGCGGATGATGATCGATCTCCACAGTCAGAAATCCGTCTTCCTGCTGAGCCAATTTCTGCAAATCCAATCCGTTGAGTTTCTTCCTCAAAGCCGGGATCAGACTGCGACACTCAATATACAGGCTTCGCTGCAGTAATAACCGATCCGCCAAAAAACTCTGCAGTATCACCTGCCGGTACCAGAGGCCCAAGGATGTCAATATCACCAGCGCCAGTATGATGCTGAACGGTAGAATAAACCCACCTTTGCGCATCGGCTGCCCCCCATCACCCATTTATTTTCTTACACGTAACTGAAAAATAAAACCTTTAATTCTATATTCGCATGGTAGACCGGATATAGGCAACCCCACTTTAAGACCTTTGCCGGCACAACGGAGATTTAAAAAGAACCGTGGTCCCCATTCATATCCTGTAAAAGCACCTCGAAAATATATCATTCGTTTGACGTGAATCGTTGTCAAGACAGTGAGAAGCGGTCTAGCGTTAATACGAAATACATAAACCTAAAACAACAGATACCGATGCGACAAGACAACCGAACAGCAACACAAGCGAGAGAGTTGACGATCACACCCGATTTTACCATGCATGCTGAAGGATCCGTCCTGATTGAAACTGGCAGAACAAAGATTATTTGCACCGCTTCCATCGAAAATACAGTGCCGTCGTTTCTGAAAGAGACAGGTACCGGCTGGGTGAGTGCCGAATACAATATGCTGCCCAGAGCCACATCTACACGAGTTAAAAGAGAGCGTGGAAAAATGGGAGGGCGAACCCTGGAAATTCAACGCCTCATCGGGCGATCCCTCCGTTCTGTTGTCGATTTTAAAGCCCTTGGAGAAAGAACAATCTGGATCGACTGTGATGTCATTCAGGCGGATGGTGGAACCCGCACCGCAGCCATTACGGGGGGGTATGCCGCACTGATCCTGGCGTTACGTCATCTTCAAAGAACAGGAGCGGGGGTGTTGGAGATTTTCCCTGTCAAAAAACAGGTCGCCGCTATCAGTCTGGGAATATTGAATGACCAGGTCTATCTCGACCTGGACTATACTGAAGATAGCCAGGCGGATGTTGACATGAATGTGATTATGACTAATAATTATGAGATTATTGAGCTCCAGGGAACAGCAGAAAAAGCGTCCTTTTCGAGAGACAAATTGAATCAGATGCTTGACCTGGCAGAATCCGGACTAAATAACCATTTCGCAAAACAATTGAGGGTTCTAGGCGGAAAAATCAATTGAAGTGAAAATATCCTGTTGACAGATTCTTGAAAAAGACGGAATATTGAATATTGTGCTCGGGGTGTGGCGCAGCCTGGCTAGCGCACCTGCTTTGGGAGCAGGGGGTCGGAGGTTCGAATCCTCTCACCCCGACCAAAGCGGCACATGCACGACGGAATGGGTAGACCAGCGCCCGTAGCTCAGTTGGATAGAGCAACTGACTTCTAATCAGTAGGTCAGAGGTTCGAATCCTCTCGGGCGTACCAAATGGAATAAGGTGGCGGATGTAGCTCAGTTTGGTAGAGCTCCGGATTGTGGCTCCGGTGGTCGCGAGTTCGAGCCTCGTCATTCGCCCCAGAATACATATTAAAAGACTTGCGCTTGTAGCTCAGCTGGATAGAGCAGTGGACTTCGAATCCAAAGGTCGTAGGTTCGAATCCTACCAGGCGCGCCATTCTTTCCAAAGAGAGAAACAGATGCGAGAGTGGCGGAATTGGCAGACGCGCCAGATTTAGGATCTGGTATCTTAACGATGTGGGAGTTCAAGTCTCCCCTCTCGTACCAAGAGCGAGAATAGCTCAGTGGTAGAGCACGACCTTGCCAAGGTCGGGGTCGCGGGTTCGAACCCCGTTTCTCGCTCCAAAACATTATAGGACGCAGTCGGTACTTCTTTGCATAATAAAGACTCTCGTTTTTCTCTGAGACCCAGTCACTGAACTTGCATACATCCCACTTCTTTCAACTACCCATTCAAATGCCAACTGCTAAATCGCAGCTGGTTTAATCTTTTTATCTCCGGAAGGCGAGATGGAATCAAATGAATCATTAGAAGTTGCAATCGAAAACTTGGCAGATCTGAAAAGAAAAATTGTTGTCACTGTCCCTCAGGATACAGTCAAAGAGGCATACAACAAGATATTCAACTCCATGAAGGAGAAGGTCTCCATCAAAGGATTCAGAAAAGGGAAAATTCCTCAGTCTCTGTTGGAAAAGAGATTTGAAAAGGTAATGAAAAGCGAGGCCATCGAAAGCCTGGTGCCTGAATATTACGAAAAGGCGATCAAGCAGGAAAACCTTAAACCTGCCGTCCGGCCGCAGTTTGATGACCTGGAAATCGATAAAAAGAAGCCGATGGTTTTCAGTGCTACCTTCGAGATCTATCCAGAGTTTGACCTCCCGGATCCTTCGGTATATGGATTAGAAAAAAAGGAAGCTGTTTTTACCGATGAAGAGATTCAGGAGCAAAGGGAGCGTCATCTGAACAATGCCGCCACATTCGCGCTCAAAGATGGTGAAGCTGCAGAGGGTGATCAGGTGGTCATGGATTTTGTCGGAAAAGTTGAAGATGAAACCATCGCCGAAGCCAATGATCAGAAATATATCCTGGGTTCCAAACAATTTCTGCCTGAATTCGAAGCCGCGCTGACAGGGATGAAGAAAGAAGAAGAAAAAGACTTTGATCTAAACTTTCCAAGCGACTATAATGAAGAGAAACTTCGGGACAAAACAGCTCAGTTCTCTGTCACGGTAAAAGAGGTCAACCAGACACAACTGCCTGAGATGGACGAAGCGTTTTTCGCCCGCTACGGAGACAAAGTTAAGTCAGAAGAGGAGTTCAACCAGTTTATTAAAGACGAGGTTAAATTCCGTAAAGAGCATGAAATCAAGACTGAGAACCACAAGATCATCAAGGAAAAACTGAACGAAGTTCTTGATTTTAATGTCCCTGAACAGTTGCAACAAGAAGAGACCAGTATCCGGCTCAAACAAGCAAAACAGGATCCTGCGAATAAAGAATCTGCCGATTCAGTTTTAGAGGAAAAAGTGAAACAGGAGGCGCTTGAGCAGTTAAGGTTTTCAATCCTGGTGCAAAAGGTTCTGGATGACGAGGAGATAAAAACTGATGAAAATGAAGTTTATCGCAGATTCGAAATGAACTGCGCGATGATGGGTATTCGTCCCGAAGATCTGATTAAAGAAGAGTATGGTCGGCAGATTTATCAGCAAACCTACGGTATGATCACGGAAGAAACTGTTTTGGATTTTATCATTGAAAAGGCGACTGAATGATGAGTATTCCTTACGTAATTGAGCAGACCAATCGCGGTGAAAGAAGCTATGATATTTACTCAAGGCTCCTGAAGGACCGCATCGTATTTCTGGGAGATGAGATCAATCCCTATACTGCCAACGTGGTGATTGCACAACTGCTGTTTCTAGAAGCAGATAAGCCGGATTCAGATATAAGTTTTTATATCAACTCTCCGGGAGGCGGCATCAACTCAGGTCTGGCGATCTACGATACCATTCAATATATCAAACCTGACATCCAGACAATCTGCATTGGTCAAGCCAGAAATATTGCCGCTGTTTTATTGTCAGCCGGAACTGCTGGAAAGAGAATTGCATTACCTAATGCTAACATTTTACTTCGCCAACCCATGGGTGGCATCGGCGGTCAGGCATCAGATATTGAAATCCAGACACGAGAAATCGTACGCATCAAGATGAGATTAACCGACATCCTCGCCAAACATACCGGCCAGGACAAGAAAAAAATTGCTCGCGACACGGAAAGGGACTGCTACCTGACCAGTGAGGAAGCCAAGGAATACGGTATCATTGATACAACCATGGAACAGAGAAATACCGAAGACAATCCAAATATCGGCTAGCATAATGGCTAAAGAAACAATTTTAAGGTGCTCATTTTGTGGTAAATCCCAAGATGAAGTTGAGAAAATTATCGCCGGGCCAACGGTTTACATTTGCAATGAATGTATCGAACTCTGCAACGATATCATTGAAGAGGAGAGGGCCAAAGAGAACACCGACAAAACAGATGCGGTCCTGCTCAAGCCCAAACAGATAAAGGCGATACTTGACGAATATGTCATCGGCCAGGAACACGCCAAAAAAGTGCTCTCGGTCGGAGTTTACAATCACTACAAAAAAATCTATACCCCGCACAAAGCGGGTGATGTCGAACTGCAAAAATCCAATGTCCTCCTGATCGGACCCACCGGGACAGGTAAGACCCTGCTGGCTCAAACATTGGCCAACATTCTCAAGGTCCCCTTCGCTATGGCAGACGCCACAACGCTGACTGAGGCTGGTTATGTGGGCGAGGATGTTGAGAATATTATTCTCAAACTGCTGCAGGCTGCGGACTATGATATCGAGAAGGCTGAAAAAGGCATCATTTACATTGATGAGATAGACAAAATCACCCGTAAGGGTGAAAACGTCTCTATCACAAGAGATGTGAGTGGTGAAGGGGTCCAGCAGGCGCTGCTCAAAATCATTGAGGGTACTGTAGCCAATATCCCTCCCCAGGGTGGCAGAAAACATCCTCAGCAGGAATTTTTGCAAGTGAATACGACGAATGTGCTGTTCATCGTAGGCGGCGCTTTTGTTGGGGTCGAGGACATTATCAACGAAAGGGTTGGCAAAAAAACGATGGGGTTCGGTGCGAAACTGACCGTCGAAAAAGAGAAGAACATCGGCGCAACACTCAAGCACGTCGAAAACGAAGACCTGCTCAAGTATGGACTAATCCCCGAATTTGTTGGCCGACTGCCGGTGATCTCAACACTGGATGAGCTGACTGAAGACGATTTGATCCGGATTCTGAAAGAGCCCAAAAACGCTATCATCCGCCAGTACAAGAGATTGGTGGAGATGGACGGGGTCAACATCATTTTCAACGATGACGCTGTTCGAGCAGTGGCACGTAAAGCCGTGGAAAGAAAAACCGGTGCCCGTGGCCTGAGAGCAATCCTGGAGGATTGCATGATGAATATCATGTACGAAATCCCCTCTGCGGATAACATCGAAGAGATCATTCTGAAACGGGAATCGATCGAAAACAATCTGGATCCCCTGATTGTTTATAAAAACAGCCCGGCAAACAAGGCCGGTTGATCTTATTATACTGTAAAACGTCGATTATGGGTTGACAGGATCAGAGAAAATAGATAGTCTTGGGGGATACAAAGAGACACGAGGGGCGCTTAGCTCAGTTGGGAGAGCAACGGCCTTACAAGCCGTGGGTCACAAGTTCAAGCCTTGTAGCGCCCACCAGAAAAATGCGGGGTTGTAGTTAAGATTGGTTATAACGCCGGCCTGTCAAGCCGGAGGCCGCGGGTTCAAGTCCCGTCAACCCCGCCA
>JABGPJ010000048.1 GCA_018645005.1 Deltaproteobacteria bacterium
TATCAATGATCGAACATCCCGGCTGAAAAGCATATTTGAAACAGCTGTAGACGGAATTATCGTCATTGATACCGGGAGTCTTATACAAGAGTTCAGCCCGGCAGCAGAACAGATATTTGGATACAGCAGAGGTCTGGTTATTGGCCGGAAAATAAATTTCCTGATGCCCGAAGACGACCACAGTGAACAAGATCGGTACCTGAAAAACTATTTCAACCAGGAAAATCAAGAAACGCAGCGCAGGCAGATCGAGATCCGGGGACTTCATAAAAATGGCTCCATATTCCCCCTGGAATTGTCTATCACAGAAGCGATGATTAATGAGGAAATGTATTTCACGTGTATCGTGCGAGACATCAGTGACAGAAAAGAAGCCGAACGGGATCTTAGAAAACTTTCCAGTGCCGTGCAGCAAAGTCCGGTTTCGGTTGTTATTACTGATATGGATGGCAGCATTGAATATGTCAATCCAATGTTTACGACAGTTACCGGCTATTCTCTGGAAGAGGCAATCGGACAGAATCCACGGATACTGAAAGCAGATGGGGGCCCCGAAATTGATTACAAGAATTTGTGGAACACCATCCTGGCCGGAAAAGAGTGGCATGGTGAATTTTTAAATAAAAAGAAAAACGGTGAGCATTATTGGGAGTCTGCATCCATCTCTGGTATTGAAGATGAAGATGGAACCATAAAATACTTTATCGCTGTCAAGGAAGACATTACCGGCCAAAAAAAAGCACAGGCGGAACTGGTTGAGGCAAAAGCAGCTGCCGAGTCTGCTACCCAGGCCAAGAGTGATTTTCTGGCCAACATGAGCCATGAAATCCGTACTCCTATGAATGCCATTTTAGGGATGACACACCTTGCTTTGCAAACGGACATGACCCCCAAACAGCACGATTACCTGAAAAAGACCTATGCGTCTGCAACTTCTCTGCTGGGACTGATAAATGACATCCTTGACTTCTCCAAGATCGAAGCCGGAAAGATGGACATGGAATCCATTGATTTTCATCTGGAAGATGTGCTGGATAATGTGTCAACGCTGATCTCGATCAAAGCAGAGGAAAGCGGGCTGGCACTCATTTTCAAGACGCCGCCCGAGGTCCCCAGGGTCCTGCTTGGAGATCCTCTCAGACTGGGGCAGGTCCTGATTAATCTGGCAAATAATGCTGTGAAATTCACAGAAGAAGGGGAAGTCACGATTGAAACCTGTTTGATTGCTGAATCAAACGAACAGGTGACACTGCAGTTTGCGGTTCGAGATACGGGGATTGGACTGACACAGGCGCAAATAGGGAAACTGTTTCAATCTTTTTCCCAGGCTGATACCTCAACCACCAGAAAATTTGGCGGTACGGGGCTGGGTCTGACGATCAGCAAGCGGCTGGTTGAAATGATGAATGGAAAAATCTGGGTGGAAAGTGAAGTCGGAAAAGGCAGTTCGTTTATATTTACTGCACTGTTCGGGTACGGTGATGAAACTGAATTGGCTCGATCAGGCTCGAAGATGGGAGTTGATGAAGAAGCGTTAAGACCTGTCCTGGGAGCACGCATATTATTGGTGGAAGATAACGAAATCAACCAGCAGGTGGCCCGGGAACTGCTGGAAAACGCCGGATTTATCGTTGAAATAGCGAATGACGGTCAAGAAGGTCTCGAGAAAGTGACCACTTCTGCATATGATTTGGTACTCATGGATGTCCAGATGCCTGTTATGGATGGGTATGAGGCAACCCGTAAAATCAGGGAAATTCTTGAATACAAAGATTTGCCTGTCCTGGCGATGACCGCAAGCGTCATGGTTGGGGATATTAGTAATGCCATTGAGTCTGGAATGAACGATCATGTGGCAAAACCCATTGATCCCCCCAACCTGATTGCAAAACTGGTTCAATGGATAAAACCCGGTGAACGGGATGTTCCAGACCATGTAAAAAAGAAGCAAGAGGCCGCCCCCCGGGAACGGTTAAGCCAGTTGCCACAATCTCTTCCTGGAATAAAGATCGCTGCCGGGCTTTCAAGGCTCGGAGATAATCAAAAGCTGTATCGCAGCCTCTTAAAAAAATTCCAGAAAAATCAGGCAAATTCAATTCAAGAGATTCGTACAGCTCTGGAAAAAAAGGATCTGGAATTGGCCATTCGCCTTGCTCACACGATTAAAGGGGTTTCCGGTAATATTGGCGCCATGGAACTGCATGCAGCTGCCCGCGATCTGGAATCCGGAATCATAGCAGAAGGGGAAAAGGTTTCCAGTGTGCAAATTGAATCGGTACAATCCCACTTGGATCAGGTATTGACCTCAATAACTGAGCTGGAAAACGCCAACCACGAATCAGCATCCCATAGCGATGACTTGGATGCCCATTTGGATCTTTCGCATATCAAACCACTGATAGACGAATTATTGGCTCTGCTGGAAGATGATGATACCGAGGCTGCAAGTGTGTTGGACCAACTTAAAGAACAATTTTCAGGCACCAGATTTCTGGAAAAATTAAAAGATTTGGAAGAAATGATTGGTGAGTATGATTTTGAAAAGGCTTTGGACTATTTCAAAACCCTTGCTGCGGAGATAAATAGATCTGTTGATTAGGTTGTGAGGATCACAAGGCGGGTCATAAACATTATGGTTAATTGGATGGTCCAGTCAAAGATTCAAATGGTAGCGTTTAATTTTTGATATCAGCGAGACTCTGGATATTTCAAGAATTCTGCTGGCAGCTGAGCGGTTTCCCTTGGTGTGCTCCAGCACCCGTTCAATGTGTTCCTTCTCAACCTCAGCGATTGACTTGTAGTGTGTGTTGTTGATGCTGTATCGCGTTTTTAGAACAGCTTCTAAAAAGTACCGAGGCAATGATCTTCTGGTTAGTTGGTGCCCGTCTTCAATGACAACGGCAGTGTTGATAATATTCTCCAGCTCTCTCACATTTCCCGGGTAATGATATCTTTCCAGCAGCTGTAAAACGTCTTCCGCTATACCGTTAATCCGACGCTGATGGATTTGAGCATATTTAATCAAAAAATACTGGGCCAGGTATGGAATATCATCGGTCCTTTTGCTGAGGGGCATTACATATACTGAACAGACATTCAAGCGGTAAAAAAGGTCTGTGCGAAAAACGCCTCGCTGTATTTCCTTCTGTAAATCTTTATTGGTAGCCGTTATCAGCCTGACGTTGACCTTCCGGCTTTTCACGGACCCAACCTGGTAATATTCACCTTCCTGGAGTACCCGAAGAATCTTCACCTGAATGGGCAGGGACAGATCCCCGATTTCATCCAGAAAGAGTGTCCCACCGTTCGCCTTTTCCAGGAATCCTTTTTTATCTGTATTGGCCCCGGTAAATGCGCCTTTGATATGACCAAAAAATTCAGATGCAAACAGTTCCGAAGCAAAAACCCCTGCATTAATCGATACAAACGGTTCATTTCTTCTTTTCGAAAGTTTGTGCAAGGCTTGGGCGATCAATTCCTTTCCCGTTCCGGACTCTCCCCAGATAAGCACCGGGTTATCCGTGGGAGCGATCGTCTCCACATATCTCAGGATTTTCTTCATCTTTGAAGAACAGGTGACGATCGCATCAAACGGACTACCCGTCTCATTTTTTTTCAGTGTGCGGATTTTTGTTTTCAGGTCCCGTCTTTCCAACGGTTTATCGATTGCGGAGAGCAGTTTTTCTTCATTGAGGGGTTTGGTTAGATAATCATATGCACCCATTTTTATGGCTCGTACAGCCAGCTCAACATCTTCCACACCAGATAGTACCAATACTTCCGGGCGTTCCGGAAATTCCGAGATGGTTGTCAGAATATCCATACCTGACACCTCGGGCATATCCATATCAAGCAGAATCAAATCCGGTTTGAAATCAGAAATCACGTCAATGGCCCGAGTGCTGTCATTTAGACAGACGGGTTGATATTTTCCTGTCTGCATCAGGAATACTTCGAGGAAATTTAAAATGCCCTGGTCATCATCAATCACTAATATTTTGTGCACCGGTTTCTCTCTAAGGGATCGTTAAAAAATAATTTCACATAATCTGTTTACAAAAGTCCTAAAAACACTGGACATTTTGCAAACAGAATGTGAACTAATTTTTGAGCCAACCCTAAGTCATTTTGGGAACTCGCATTGGCAGCATAATCTTAAATTCACTCCCCTTTCCAGGATGAGATACGACGCTGATTTTTCCGCCATGCTCCTCAACAAATCCATAGGTGATCGAGAGTCCCAATCCTGTTCCCTGCCTACTTCTTTTAGTCGTGAAGAAAGGGTCAAAGACCCGGTTTTTGACATCTTCGGTCATACCGGGTCCATTATCTTTTATTCGTAAATGGATTTGATTTTTCTGATCGAGAAAAGTCCTGATGATGATTTGTCCTGTCTTCTTTCCCTTCTGTTCTTTGATCGCCTGAGCCGCATTGAGGATAATATTAACAAGAACCTGTTCTATTTTCTGAACATTTCCTTTGATGAGAGGCAGTTTCTGGTCCAGTTTCAATTGGACCTCAATCGATCTTTTAATCTGATTATGTACAAGCCGCAGGCTGCTTTCAACTACTCGATTGAGATCCAGATCTTCATCCAGCAGCCCCTCGTCCTTGCGGGCAAATTTTCGAAGATCCGAGACAATATTCATAATTTTGTCCGCGCCTTTCTGCATATCTGAAACGAGCAGCAGAATCTTTTCTCTAAAATACCTGTAAGGTAACCGCGCAACTTTAAAATCTGGATTTTCAGACCAATGCTGATCCAGCACAGGCAGAATATCCTCCAATGATTCTTTTATAATCGACAGGTTTCCCCGAATAAAGGTATTCGGATTGTTAATCTCATGGGCAATGCCTGACACCAGACCACCTAACGAAATCAGACGATCTGACTGAATTAGCTGTTGCTCGATCTCTTTTTCCTTGGTCACATCACGTACAATCTCGATCACATCGTTGACTGCCCCACCTTCATTCAGAATGGGATAAAAGGTAGCCTGGTAAATTTTATTATTTATCTTTCTTTCTGTTTTAGCCGGCTTATGGGTGAGTTTCACCTCATCAACCAGACAGATGCTACAAGGCTCACTTAACCCACAGAAAGCCTCGTAGCATTTTTTGCCTGCAAAATCCAACTGCTTATTCACCAGTTGAGGATTAAAATCGCTGTCCGCCATAAATACCAGATCGGTAATGGCATCAAACAAAGCCTGCAACCTGGCTTGATTCATCTCAAACTGGTTTTGAATTTCATTTTTCTTTTTTTCCATTCGCCATTTCGCCATACGAAGATTTGTTTTTTAGATCATGCCAATGACTTTTAACTAACGCAGGAATCATAACAGAATGGTTAAGTGAATTGGCCGCTCCTTCTGTAAATTCTGCCTGGCCGCTTTCTGTCAGAAAACCCGAGGCATAGAGTCGATTTCCCCCCTCCCTGTTTTCATTCCAGAAGAAAGAACCCCCTTGAGATATGGTACCAAGTTTTTGATAAAGCGGATTGAACTCTGCGATTTGTCTGCGTATCTCTTCAATGGTCGGGGATTGGTCTGAGCTAACCAGGGAGTGCATAGCTGATAAAATCGACAACGTGGTCATGCCGGAAGGGGGATCAAACACCTTTGAGAATGATCTGACGCAGCGATCCAGGGAGGTGATACTGCCGTCTGACTCGGCCAGGACTGAACCCGGTAGAGCAACGTCTGCCAAACGGGTTGATTCCGTTTCCTTATTATTAATCGCAACGACAAAATCAGCCTGTTCGATAATATCTTCATAATCCCTGAAATCGGCCAAATCCTCTCCCAGAAGGAAAATCCCTTTAAACCCGCGATTGATCAGTGAGTTTCTCATGTCAACTGCTGATGAAAGGGTTTTCGGAACCCTGCCCAAATCGATATACCCCTGATTGTTACAGTTTTCCGAGCAGAGTAGAATACCACTTCCTTCTGCAGCAATCTTCCCACTTAAGATCATCAAATGAGCCAGTGCCTCAAGGTCGCCTGCGGCTTTTTCCAGGTAGGAATCCTGATTATAAATAAAAATGACACGATTCTCCGGATTGGTGATCGCATCAGCCACTTTTGAAATAGATGACTGGTCCACGCCGCATTCCGTATCTGCGTTGCCTGCAGACATACGCAAAGACTCAAGAAATTGCCCGAATCCGGTGGTTGATCCTGCCAGTCTTTCCTGTTGATAATCACCTCTCCGAACGATTTCTGCGCTGACGGCATTGATCAGTTTGGTATTGGTACCCCTTCTGGGGTTAAGCCACATGCCTGCATAGCTGTTTAGTTCCGTTTCGGTCGAACTGATTGCAATAAGCTCTGTCCCCCGATTTATCGCCCGTTTGACCTTAAACCCCAGCACTGGATTCTCTTCAAAAAGATTGGAATTCATAATAACGATAATGTCAGCGTTTTCTACTTCAGATTGGGTTATCGTAGAAGCAGACGATCCGAATGAAGCCTCCAGCCCCACTGTATCTTTAGGATGTATCAGGTCGGAAATAGTGGCCACATTCCCGCATTGAAAATATTGACGGGCCAGTTTCTGAACCATGAAAATCTCTTCATTCGTCGATCGAGGGGATATAAAAAAGCCTAACTGTTCAGGACCGTACTGCCGGTGAACCTTTTTCAGACCTTCAATCGCCCTGTATATTGCGGAAGCCATATTTGTCTGTTTTCTATCGCCCTTTTCCACCACCATCGGTGCTGTTAAACGATTCTCTTTTATAGCCTGCCTGGGTTCAAAACGACCCCTTCCACAAATATCTCCCGGAATAAACTCGGACGATCTGGCGGCTGTAATATTCCAGAAATCACTGTTTTTCTTGTTGATAACAATCTCACACCCAACACTACAGATGCTGCATACGGTTGGATGTGCCGACATTGGATAGTGCTGAAACCTCTCCAGTTCCTGATGAAAGGAAATCGCACCGGTCGGACATACCTCGATACAATTACCACAAGCAATACAGGCTGTTTCCTGTAGTGGCCTCTCCTGGGATGGGCGAACCATCATGTCATAACCACGGTTGATAAATCCCAGGGCGGAGACCCCCAGCCATTCTTCACAGATGCGGACGCACTTACCACAGAGGATGCACTTATTAGGATCCAGCAGGATCAAAGGATGACGATTGTCGATCTTATATTTCTGGACTTTGCCCAGGTATCGATTTTGATCTGCTTCATATTCGGTCGCATATTTTTTGAGATCACAGGTCAAGAGCTCAGAACAACCGCAGGAAAGGCAACGTGAGGCTTCACCCTGAACACATCCTTGATCGATACCCGGATCGATTTCATTAAAATCGTTAATCCTCAGAACAGGATCCGTGACTCTTCTTGAGGAGCGGGTTCTATTCTCAAATTCATCAAAAAAACTAATCGGAATTTCCCCCAGATTGGTTTTTTTACTGAAGAAAGCCTCTCGAACAGGTTCATTTCGTGTTTTTTTCAAATACCGATCTATCTCAAGTGCCGCTTTGCGGCCCATCCCGATTGCATCGATTGCAGCAGCAGGACCGGTGACCGCATCGCCACCGGCAAAAATACCGGGAACAGACGTTAAGGTTGTCTGGTCTTGAACCTTGATCGTGTTCCACCTGGAGAGCTCGACATCCTTGTCGAAAGAACTTCCCAGTCCACTGGGATCACAATCCTGACCAATGGCTGCAATGATATGATTACAGACGGTATTAAATTGGTCTCCCTCAACAGGAACCGGTCGGCGTCGACCGCTTTCATCCGGTTCTCCCAGTTCCATTCGTTGACATCTCAGCGACTGGACCCGACCGTTTTTTACAATAACCTCCAGAGGTGCGGTTAGGAACTTAAATGTCACCCCTTCTGCCAGCGCATCTTCGATTTCCTCCTTGTCGGCGGGCATTTCTTCACGGGTGCGGCGATACAGCAGGAGTACTTTTGAGGCTTTGCAACGGATGGCTGTGCGTGCCGCATCGATGGCTGTATTCCCACCACCGACCACAACGACCGTGCCTTTTAAATCCGGCGGCCCCTCTTTTTTGACAACCTCAAGAAAGCCAATCCCACCGATCACACCTCTGATATGCTCTTTTTTGATATTCATTTTTTTGGCTTTCTGCGCCCCGATTGCAAGAAAAAACGCTTCAAAACCATTTTCTTTCAACTCATCCAGCTGGAAATCAACACCCAGTTTCATATCCGTCTGGACTTTAATCCCATGATCCAGAATAAATTGGATTTCACGATCCAGAATCTCCTGTGGCAGGCGGTAGTCCGGAATACCATAACGCAACATACCCCCCAGTTTCGGCTGGGAATCAAATATCTGCACCCAGTAACCTTTCCTGGCCAAAAAGTAGGCCGCTGTCAGACCACAGGGCCCTCCCCCGATAATGGCGACTTTCTTGTCTATGATCTTTGAGACAACGGGTTTTCTCAGATTTTGATATTCCAGATCGGCCAAAAAGCGTTTGACCAGGTTTATGCCCACTGGCGACTCCTTCTCCTGTCGCCTGCAGGAAAGCTCACAGTATCTGACACAAACCCTGCCGCAAACCAGTGGAAACGGATTCTTCTGCTGAATCAATTCCAAAGCGTCCAAGTAATTACCGGCTTTAGACAGTGCCAGATAACCCTGGATATCCACCCCGGCTGGACAGCTCTCGATGCAGGGGCCGATACAGTCAGCAAAATGGTTGGACAATAAAAGCTCGAGGGCGTTTTTCCTGGCCCTGCTGACGTTTTCGTTGTTAGTCTGAACTATCATTTTATCCCGGGCTTCAGTGGCACAGGAAAGCAGTAGTTTTTCTGACCCTTCCACTTCTACCACGCACAGCAGGCATGAACCAATAGGTTTCAGGCGAGGGTCAAAACAGAGGGTTGGGATCTCTATTTGATTCTCACGAGCGATCTCAAGAATTGTTTTTCCTGCTTCAGAGACGATATCAGTCCCATCAATGGTAATGTTTATGTGTGTTGTGTCTTCCATGAGTCACTCCATCAATCCTTATAAACAGCGTTAAAATTACAGGTAGTGATACATTTTCCGCATTTAATACACTTTTCCTGATCAATAAAATGCACCTGTTTTTTCTCGCCACTGATTGCCCCTACCGGACAGTCCTTGGTACATATCATACAGCCTGTGCAGTTTTCCGAATTGATCATAAAATTAACCAGCGCCGAACAGCTATGTGCCGGGCAACATTTGTCCTGAACATGGGCCTCATACTCTTCGCGGAAGTAGTTCAGAGTCGTCAGAACCGGATTGGGAGCTGTCTGCCCCAGCCCGCATTGAGAGGTGTTTTTAATCTGATGTCCAAGCTCTTCCAGCTGGTCAAGGTCGCACTGTTCTCCTTTTCCTTCAATAATACGATCCAGAATTTCCAGCATTCGCAAAGTACCGATACGGCAGCTGGTGCATTTCCCGCAGGACTCATTCTGGGTAAACTCCAGAAAAAATCGTGCCAGTTCTACCATACAGGTCGAATCATCAACGACAATCATCCCTCCCGACCCCATGATCGCCCCGGTTTTATTGATCTGTTGATAGTCAATCAGGGTTTCTCCCAAAGAGGCAGGGATACACCCACCAGACGGTCCTCCCATCTGAACGGCTTTAAACTTCTTTCCATCCTTGATCCCACCGCAGATATCAAACACGATCTCATTGATGGAAATACCCATGGGCACTTCAACCAGGCCGCTTCTTTTTATTTTGCCTGCCATGGCAAAGACCTTGGTTCCTTTACTGTGCTCGGTACCTAATTCTGCATATTTCTGAGGACCCTCCTGGACGATCCAGGGGAGATTAGCAAGGGTTTCGACATTATTTATATTGGTGGGTTTACCCCACAATCCCGCAGCTGCGGGGTAGGGCGGCCGGATTCGTGGCGTTCCCCGATGCCCTTCAATGGAAGCAATCAACGCAGTCTCCTCGCCACAGACAAAGGCACCGGCACCTTCTTTAATCTTAATCTTAAAGTCCCACCCGGAGCCCAGGACATTCTCTCCGATGAGGCGTCTTTCTTCCGCCTGTTTGATGGCATTTTCCAGACGAATAATGGCCCGTGGATATTCGGCCCGACAATAGATATAACCGGTAGATGCCCCGATCGCATATCCGCAGAGCAACATCCCTTCCAGAACCGAATGGGGGTCGCCCTCTAGAACGCTCCTGTCCATGAAAGCTCCCGGATCGCCCTCATCCGCATTACAGATGACATACTTGATCTTGCCGGGAGATTGTCTGGCAAACCGCCATTTTATACCCGTCAGAAATCCGGCGCCCCCCCTGCCTCGAAGTCCCGAATCGATTACAGACTGGATAAGCTCTTCAGGGCTTATCTCCATCAAAGCCTTGGTAATAGCCTTATAACCATCCTTGCTGAGATAATCATCTATGGACATCGGATCTATAAGCCCACAGTTGCGGAGAACGATGCGGTGCTGTTTAAGAATGAAATCCCTTTCATTTCCTTCCTGATGATTCTGCAGCACCAGCCACTCGTCCAGGGGGTGACCCTCTAAAAGATGTTCCTGAAAAATCTGTGCGGCTTTATCGGGTGTCACATCACCATATAGAAATTCCCCCTGACTGTTTTTTACTTCAACCAGTACCTCCTTATAACACATCCCCATACAGCCTGTTTCAGCGAGAAGAATGGTGTTGTTCTGATTGTCACTAATCAGGCGTTGAAATGCTTCCAGTACCGCTTCTGCGCCTGCCGAAACACCACATGTCCCTGTTCCGATTGTAATTGTATCCATTTCAATATCCTGTGTTTATGCACCGATTTCTAGGTTACACTTCTCCTCTCTCTCTTTTATCAACTCGCGCCCCAGACGTCGGTATTTTTTCAGTGTTTTACGCAGCGTCTGGGGAGTCAGTCGACCATATGTTTGATCGTTGACCATGATCACCGGAGCCAGACTGCAGCATCCCAGACAAGCGACCAGCTCCAGCGTAAACAACCCGTCCGCCGTGGTATCGCTGCCTTCGAGATTCAGTTCATCCTCAATGATCTCCTTCAGTAACCGTGAATCATTGACATGGCAAGCAGTTCCGTCACACAGCCGCACGACAAATTCACCCTGGGGGCGCAGCCGAAACTGTCTGTAGAAGGTAATGACACCATATACAGTACTTTCGGGGATTTCTGTGATACCGCTGATATATTTCATGGCCATCTCTGAAATATATCCTTCTGTCTCTTGAGCCCTTTGTAAAAGGGGAATTAGCTGCCCAGGGGTATTGTTAAACTGCCAAAACGCTGTTTTCAGATTTGATATAATACCTCTTTTCGGTTCATGATGTTCTAAAGTAGCACCCATAACCTCTACCTGATCTTCTGCTGATTTAAAAAAAACAGTCCCTGTGATAACTATTCAAGGATCAATGCCACAAAATCTGCCAATTCTAACTATCAATCACATTGATGATCGGCAGCAAGTTCGACCTGATCACACCCTCAATCGGTCTGACTTTTTCCTGGACAAACTTATTCATGTTTGTAAATGAGGTGCCATGAATTAAAAGGATCGCATTGAACTTTCCTTCTGTTGTATCACAGGAAATCACATCATCCTGGAAGTAGAGTTGTGGATAGATATCCTTTGTTCGCGACGGGTCGATTTCCAGAAAAACATACCCCAACAGGGAACTTTGGAAACGATTCAACTTTTCGAGGCTGGGACTCATTTTATTCTGTTTTTCATAAACCGTGATGAAATTTCGAAGAACCTTATCGATATCAGGATTGATCATCGGCAGCCAATCGATTTCTCTGATCCCTTTCACCTGGGAAACTTTGGAATCCATCACATGTTCCAGTTCCTTAAAAGAACTCCCATTCAGCAGCAAAATGATATCATAATGATTCCGGACAGCATCACAATAGAGGACGTGATCCATCAGGTAGAGATTCTTATAAACATCCATGCTGTCACAACTCTCATCTAACCTGATCAATGCATAGGCACTGACAGATTTGGCAACGGCAACCTCTTCCAAAACAGCAGGCGACTCAATCCGAATGGGTGTGACATGGTCAATCACATCAATCAACTCATCTATCTGAAACGGTTTATGCAGAAACGCATCCCCGTTTTTTTCATTCACCTCATCTGTTGTTTCATCCGTGCCGTATCCGGAAATCATAATGACCGGAAGTGTAGGGTGCTTGCTCTTGATCACCTCCAATAGTTTGAGCCCGTTTATATCAGGTAAAACGATGTCCGAGATGATATGGCTGTATGGTTCATTTTTATCGTAGCTTGATTCAAGCTTGAGCAGCGCGGAAACACCATTTTCCGCATCATCCACCACAAAACCGTTCTGCATCAATCCGAAGCTCAGGTTTCGCCTTATACCGGCCTCATCATCGATGACCAGTGCTTTTCTTGTTGCTGTTTCCATAATCTTCTCCCTGTTCTCAATTACGTGGACTAACAGCCAAAAGTAGCTGTTCTTCTCTTCGGGCCACACCTGCTGGATATCTATTCAGCAAGAGGTATACCTACAGGTCCAAGTATCTTTTTTCTATATGTTATTATTAGGTTTTTAAGGTATAAATCCATCATCACCGTAGAACTCAAATCAGGTGCCCGACTGTTAAATTATTTAACAGGTGATCGATATTCTGTAGATGCTGTCTGCTTTTAAAGCAGACTGTAAATTAATTTTACAGTTTACAAAGATAACAGGGCCGCCTTTTTTACAAAAATCAGGTAGCGATGATGTAGACTCTGAATAATAAACAGCCATTTCTGAGTATGGATTCGAGAAGGGATTACGGCTGAAGAGACCGCCTTTGCTGATGTCTGTGAGAGGATACGAACATTGGTCGAGTTTATCAGATGCGGCACCAGCAATATTTCTGTGCTTTATATGGCTTCTCTTGTCCGTTGCATGGAACTGCAAGCTGAGTGAAGATCAGAGGTTTGGCAGCAGCAAAAAGTGAATGCACCCCAAGTGCACCAGGTCAGTGTGACAATGACCCATGATAACATCATCAACGGCACGACAAATACAAACACAAGACTTGACAACCACCCGACAATGATGGAGATCCCTGCCAAAACCAGAAAAAGTACTCTTTTTGATAATTCGATCAACCGTTTTCCTGTTTGTGTTTTCATCACATCTCCTTCATAAATTAATTTGACGTTGCTTTCCCCTGGAAAAAACGACTTAAAGCAGCGATTCTTTTCAGCCGGAGCCGTGGGGATTGTGATTCAAAACGATGGGTAACAGGACGTTTCCCAACAACTCCAGGGATGGATTCATGTGTGTTTTGATTCATGATCCCCTCGGCGGGACGCGTATTGAATAGTTACAATCGTTCAAACACAAATCTGCATGAAGCATTCCATCACCTTGAATGTTCGATTACTGGTTGTTTTATCAAATTTTACAACATGATAGACGTGCCCATAATAAAATGCTAAAAATTAAAGATTCCTATATAGTCGCAAATGTGCAACAGTACGAGGCCAATCCGAATGCAATATCGCACCACTCGTCAGCATTCTCAAAGTCAAATCGAAATCGGCCATTGCTGAAATTCTTACCAGGTTCACTGGCTATTATTTGATTAAACTCAAGAAACCATCACACTGATCCTGAATAGAGAGTGACAAATAATTGGGCATATGCTTATAATGGAGTCATCATTTTGGAATAATCCATGTTCTTTTAAAGAATCCTATCAGGAGGATCGTTTATGCCTCGCAGAAACGGTGCAGGACCTGCCGGCAGAGGACATCGCTTGCCAGTTGAACAGGTGCTTTGCAGACAGAATGCCAAGTAATTTTTGAGCCAACTTTTAGACAGTTTTTAAAATGACAAATATAACGAATGACTTACCCAGCAGTACAACGGAGATAATTCTAGAAAGCATATCGGATGGCGTATTTACAGTCGATAAGGACTGGACCATCATGTCGTTTAATCGGGCAGCCGAAGAGATAACCGGTGTTTCGCGCAATGAAGCCATCGGCAGACATTGCTGGGAGGTTTTTCGTTCCAATAAATGTGAGCAGGATTGTGCCCTGAGGCGCACCATGACAGCCGGCACATCCTCTACAAGTTCATCAACCTATATCATAAACAGCAAAAAAAAACGTATTCCAATCAGTATTTCCACCTCGCTGCTTAAAAACAAAAAAGGAGACGTACTGGGTGGTGTTGAGACGTTCCGGGATCTGAGTCTGGTTGAAGAGCTAAGAAAAGAGCTTGATAAGCGGTTTCAAATCGGTAACATGATGAGTCGCAGCTCTTTAATGGAGAAGATATTCAAGATTCTCCCGCGGGTAGCTGAAAGCGACAGCACAGTTTTGATTCTAGGGGAAACCGGAACGGGTAAAGAAATTCTGGCCCATGCCATCCATGATTTGAGCTCTCGTAAAAACAAACCATTCATCGCCATAAATTGTGGTGCCCTGCCGGATACCTTGCTGGAATCCGAGCTTTTTGGATACAAGGCGGGGGCCTTTACCCATGCCATGAAGGATAAACCAGGGGATTTCGCCCTGGCTGAAGGGGGTACCATTCTACTGGATGAGATCGGCGATACCAGTCCCGCATTTCAGACAAAACTGCTTCGAGTACTGGAGGAAAAGGAGTATAAACCTTTGGGAGCCGTCAAGCCAGTTCAAGCGAATGTACGTATACTTGCCGCTACGAACAGAAATCTTCCTGAGATGGTGGCCAACGAAACATTCAGACAAGATCTTTTTTATCGCATTAATATCGTGCAGTTGGAGCTTCCACCCCTATGTAAGAGGCGAGAGGATATTCCCATGCTGGTCGAACACATTATCGACCGTTTAAACAAATTACAGGGTAAAGCTATCCGTGGGATTGACCCGGAAGCGTTGAAGGTTCTGATATCCTATGATTTCCCCGGAAATATCAGAGAATTGCAGAATATTATTGAAAGATCATTCATCATGTGCAGTGACAAAATCATTCAATTAAGCGATCTGCCTGCCGATTTGAACGCTCAACCCGTCCAGACAACTGACTGGCATACCTTGAATGGTGCCCGGGCATCTTCCGAGGCGCAGACAATTGCAGACGCTCTGAAACAGAATGATTATAACCGGGCAGCTACCGCTCGGGATCTTGGTGTCCACAAGAGCACTCTTTTTAGAAAAATTAAAAGCCTTGGAATCAACCTGCCTGAATATGACGGGCGTAGAGGAAAAAAAGAGTCCCAATAGGGCTGCAGAAATGATGTTTTAAGTTCTTCTCACAGTCGCAGAAATGCAACCAAATCCGCAAAATCCTTCCTGAAAATTCTGCTTCTTAGCTATTTACTTAACTGATCTGTTTTGTTTTATAAAAGTTCCCCGTGTTGGCCCCTTCCCTTGGCATCCCGATTGCAGAATTAAGCAGCAAGGAGGTTAATCAATGATTAAGATAGCGTTTACAGTATGGGGAGACCGGATTTCTCCGGTATTTGATTGTGCTGATACATTGTTGATTGTGGAAATCACAAACAAGCAGGTCAAAAACAGACATCTTGAATCTTTCAACTCAGCAAAGCCGTTGTTTTTAATAGAGAAGCTGATTGAACAGGAAGTGTCGCTCCTGATTTGCGGAGCCATTTCAGAAATGCCCGCTGATCTGATAGAAAACAGCAGTCTGAAGCTCATCCCTTTTATCTCTGGAAACGTAGATAAAATCATTGATAGATTCAGAACAGGTCTCTCCCTCGGGAAAACATTTCTGATGCCGGGATGTGGGTGTAACCAAAGGGGGTGTACGGGAAAAGGGCATCCTGTTTTAAGCAACAAAAAGGGAAACCCCAAAAACAAGGGAAACCCCAAAAACAAGGGAAACCCTAATAGAAAAGGGATAAAGAAACAAAGGAAACCCTAATAGAAAAGGGATAAAGAAACAAAGGCTATGATGGTTGCTTCCAATCCCAATTTTTAATTATTTTAAATTAATTTTTATAAAGAGGTCGCTATGCCTGGATTAAACGGAATGGGTCCAAATGGTACAGGTCCGATGACTGGTAAAAACAGAGGCTATTGCAATTTACGAAATGTCATCGTTGAACCCGGAAATAGAAGAGGTTTGAAGAGAGGGCAATTGTCCGGACGATTTGCCGGCTTGGGTGGAAGGTGTGGCATGGGTCAGGGTTTTGGCGCAAATCCTGGACGATTTAACAGAAGGACAGAGGCTGTAGCTAGTGAACAAATAACCGATGATGAAGGCTCTAATCTTCAAATCCCGGTGAATTGGGTTAAAAACATCTTAGAACAAATTGATCGTCATTTAATTCGCTCTAAAATTTGATCCAGTTAGGGTCGGCACAAGAATGAGGGAACTAATTCCAGAGAAAACATGACAAATAGAAAAAAAGAAGGTTACCCAAATGATTAAATTGTTGCTTGCCGGACAAGAGGGCGGTTCTTTATCGAGTTTATCCAAAATACTAGAGCAATATGATAATGTTTCAGTATTGAGAATCGATTCTGAGGAAATTGCTTTGGATCTTATTCATTATCAAAAGGTGGATTTTGCAATTGTAGATGAGCAACTTAAGGAAACCACAGGTTTACAGTTCGTGGAAAAAATGGTTGTGATTAATCCAATGATGAATAGTGCCCTGATTAGCTCTTTGTCTGCTGAAGACTTTCATGAAGCATCCGAAGGCCTGGGAATAACAGCCCAATTGCCGGTCCAACCCGATGAAAAGCGAGTGGAAGATCTGATGAGCAGTTTAAATAAGATATTGGGTATGAAAGTTTGAAGGGAAGCCAGGTCAGGCATCCAGCTTTACTGCCTGTTAAACACAAGGAAAAAACAGCTCTGAATGTTTAATACAGAGACGTTTCGGAACAGACACAAGAGGAGATTTTTCATAATGATGATAAGTGTGGCTAGTGGGAAAGGCGGCACCGGGAAAACAACGGTAGCTACAAATCTGGCATGTGCCTTGGGTTCGGAAGTCCAGATTCTGGACTGTGATGTCGAGGAGCCGAATACTCACCTTTTTTTAAATCCGGTGATTGAGAAGATGAGAACTGTTTACACGAAAACACCGATTGTGGATCAGGAAAGGTGCAACTACTGTAAAAAGTGCGCTGAGATTTGCCGGTTTAATGCGATTACGGTGGTTGGGGAAACGGTTTTGACATTCCCCGCACTTTGTCATAGCTGCGGCGGCTGTATGGAAGTATGCCCTGAAAATGCCATTACCGAATCCAACCGTGAAATTGGCGTCACTGAGCAAGGGCAACGAAACAAGCTTGATTTTATACATGGCCGACTCAGAATTGGTGAAGCCATGTCGCCGCCCCTGATCAAGGCCGTTCGATCATTTCATCAACCTGAAAAGGTCAATATCATTGATGCCCCACCGGGGACGTCTTGCCCGGTGATCACAGCCATGAAAGGAGTTGATTTCGCCTTAATGGTCACGGAACCGACGCCATTTGGTCTGCACGATTTACGCCTGGCAGTTGAAGCTGTTCGTGTTCTTGGTATTCCCAGCGGGCTGGTCATTAATCGTTCTGATGTGGGTGATGACAGCGTCAGGGAATATGCAGAACAGGAAAACCTGCCCATCCTGATGGAAATACCGTTTGATCGGCGAATTGCCGAGGCCTATTCAAAAGGAAAACTCGTAGTCGAGGAAATGCCTGAATGGAAGGGAAAATTTAAGACCTTGTTTCATAAGATTGAAAAAATATTAAAAAAAGGGAGATGATCCATTGTGAGAGAACTGGTAATTATCAGCGGAAAGGGAGGTACCGGAAAAACAAGTCTGACTGCAGCCTTTGCTTCGCTGGCGGAAAACATGCTTCTATGCGATGCCGATGTGGACGCCGCTGACCTTCATCTTCTAATGAAGCCCACTGTCAGGCAGCGATCTGATTTTCAGGGAGGCCATCAGGCCGTGATCAATCGGAGTCAGTGCTGTGAATGTGGGATATGTCTTGATTTATGCCGTTTTGATGCAATCAGTACTGACTATGAAGTCGATGGCATATCATGCGAAGGGTGTGGTGTATGTGTGGATTTTTGTCCACTAAAGGCCATTGATTTTCCCATTAAGACCTGTGGTGAGTGGTTTATTTCAGAAACCAGGTTTGGCCCTCTGGTCCATGCCAGACTGGGTATTGCCGAAGAAAATTCAGGCAGATTGGTCTCTTTGGTCAGACAGGAGTCAAAAAAGCGTGCGGAAGCCCTTAACCGGGGGATGATTATCACCGACGGACCGCCGGGTATCGGCTGTCCCGTCATTGCGTCAATCACTGACGCCACTGCTTTGGTAGTCGTCGCTGAGCCGACGGTTTCCGGTGTGCATGATATGGAAAGGGTGATCCAATTGGCCGCCGGTTTCAGAATCCCGGTCATGATCTGCATAAATAAATACGATCTGAACCCGGAGCAAACCCTGGCTATTGAGGCTTTCTCAAAAGAAAAAGAGATCCGTTTTCTCGGCAAAATTCCTTATAATCCTGTTTTTACGAAAGCAATGATCCAGGGGGAAACAATTTTCGAATATGACCCAGATTCCGATGTATGCCAGGCGGTGACAGAAATCTGGGATAATATTATCACCGCACCCGAAATGAACTACTTAGCTCATTTGGAATTTTCATTCAACTGATTGGGGGGTATTCAAGACACAGTTTTTGGCTTCTGCTTTTCGTCATGGGACCCATGGGATGAAAAACAAAATCTGTAGATTGAGACCTCATATACAGGAAACATTAAAGGAGTTTTATTATGAAAGAGGGAAGAATTGCAGTCCCGTCTCTGGAACAAGGCGGATTAGACGGGCAGAGGGCAGGACACTTTGGTCATTGCGATGTATTCACCCTGATTGATGTAACAGAGGGTAAAATAGCCAATGTATCGACTATTCAAAACGAGGAACATGTGCAGGGAGGATGTATGGTCCCCGTTCAGCTTCTGGCGAACCAAAAGGTGAACGCCCTTGTTGTTGGGGGTATCGGCCTCCGACCCCTGATGGGATTTAACCAGTATAACATCGATGTATATCACGATGCAGAGCGAGGTGATATCCGACCTGTAGTTGAAGATCTTATTAGCGGCAAACTATCTCTGATAGAAAGGGACCAGGTTTGCGGTGGTGGCGGCGGAAACGGAATATAATTTTCAGGGAGAAATAGAGATGAAAATTGCGATTACATCAAAAGGAGATGCCTTAGAGTCCCAAGTCGATCCACGGTTTGGGAGGGCCCCTTATGTACTTATTGTCGATTCGGAAAGTAATGAGTTTGAACCTTTGAATAATCTGGAAAACGTTAACCGGCTGAAGGGTGCCGGCATTCATGCAGCTACCATGATAAGTGAAAAAGGGGCAGAGGTTTTGATGACCGGTTATTGCGGACCCAATGCCATAACGACCTTGAATGCTGCTAAAATAAAGGTGATTTTGGAAGTCGGCGGAACTGTCAAAGACGCTCTAGAGTCTTTCAGGGAAGGGAATTTATCGTTTAGTGACGCACCTAATGTGGACGGTCATTGGACTTGATTTATGCCTGGCCATAGAACGCAACTTACAGGCAAATCCGCAACCGCTCCATTGACATTTTTTGCTGATTTTGATGGAGGCAGCAAGCTTTGGCACCATTCCTCTCCAAACAAAGCCTTGCTGCTTTCATAAGAGCGATTCATATTATTGATCACTTACAGACCTGACGGTTAGGATGTTCATTTAGGTTGAATCTAAATGAACTAATCTGGAGGGAAAGATGAGAACAGTGTATAAGATTATGGTTGCATTTAATTTCTCTTCATATGCTGAAGAAGTGCTGGCTTATGGTGCCAAATTAGCTGAAGCGCTGGGTGCGAGCCTCACCATCATAAATGTCATT
>JABGPJ010000030.1 GCA_018645005.1 Deltaproteobacteria bacterium
CTTGGGTGTGAAGACAAGTCTCTAAAGAGGGCCTACTTCAATCAAAAATGTACTTTCTGAATAGTTTTTCGTCAAACAGGGGATAGAGCAGGAAATGATTCAGGTATTGTATAAACCCCTTGAACGAAAACCAGACTAGTTTTCTGTGAAATAAATATCTCCAAAATAAGCAGAGGCTTTTCCCTGGGCGTTGTCTGTATCTGTCATGATAGCAACGCCGCCAGAGGTCTTTTTTTTTGCAATCGATGGTGGGATCACTAAATGGTTATAGTCGTAAAGACCTCCAGGGTTCTATCACCGAAGACATCCTTTCTGTCAACATCACGGGTAATAGACATATCCCTTTCCACCTGCAGGTCCAGCAAATGCTGGTGCGTCAGATCCTGACCCTCACTGTTTCGTACCACAGCAACAATCGGTCGCCTCAGGTCCTGTTTCCCTACCGGGACGTTCATCACAAATCCTAAGCTGCCATCGGTGAGCTCGACGATCGACCCTTTGGGGTAGACACCCATCTCATGCAAAAACAGGTCGAACGCATATTGATCGATCTCGACGCCTGCCAGGGCTTCGAGGTAACGCATTGTTGCCGCCGGAGACCAGGATTTTTGATATGTACGTGTTCCCACCAGTGCCTGGTAGATATCGATGACGGAAATCAACCGAGCTTCAAAACTGATGGTTTTATAGTCAACAGATTTCGGATAGCTGGTCAACATATCGGTATTCATTTTCACATGATGAAAGCGAGCCATGTCCACAATCGCTTTCGGCATGTCCAACATCGTCAACTGCCGTGCCCCATGTATGGGATGAGAGCGGATAATCTGCATAGCCCGACTGCTTTTTTCGAACGGTTCTTTGCTGTCCAGCAACTCTTTGGGAACAACCGACTTACCGAAATCATGTAAAAACCCGCCCAACATTGCCTGGTTTTCATGGCTAAAAACGCTGTTCTTCTTTCGCCTTTTTTGTATTTTCGAGTAGACTGACTGGAAAATCACACCCACATCGACACAGTGATCATAGGTCTGCTGGCTCTCTTTGAGGCTTGATATGGCCGTCAGGGCATCGACGGAGTCATTGGCCGAGATACTAATGACACTGTTTTCAACGGCCTCAATGCCGAGAAGCCCCCGTCTGGCCTTATCCATTTCATTCTCTATGGAGAAGGCGGTCTCTTCACGAATCGGGATACTTTTACGAACACTCTCTACCAACTCCTTCACAATCCTGCCAGATGGCGTTGTCGTTGCCCAGTCACCGTGTGCAGTTACAACAGGACGGGAAATAACTGACTGCTCGACCATCTTCACCAGCTCTTTCAATTGAATATTCGCCTTCTCGGTAGCCGCTTTCGGCTGCACCGTGATGAACTCCAACATCCCTCTTTTTTCCAGGGCTTGACGGAGCTCTTCGTTGGCAATGGTGATTTTCTGCAGCGCTGGAGGAAAGTCATAAAGTCCACTCAAAGTATCGCCAGGCTTTATGGATTGAACATTGGTGTTGTACTTTTTGTTATTGCGAATAATAACAACCCGAGTCCCCTTGAAATTGTGACGGACAAATTCGCAAGTTACTGCGTCCATGGATTGGTATCGGCTGCTGAATTTAGTATAGGCCTTGATGACCATGCCCGTTTTCAACTTCCTGACTTTGACCTTGGACCTGACAAATTGGTTGTTTGATTCTGGCATATCAAAAAATTTAAGCTTCTGACTGTCTTCAATGTTAACGGCTGTTGTCATTGATTCAGGTCGTCCAATAATGGGTTAGTCCGTAATAACTTCTATCCGCAAATTGTGCTGATCTGAACAGTACAACTTCCTGAGTGGCTCGGTGGAAACAGGCATTACGTATTTCTATTCAACAACCCGCATTGCTGCCCTATTTCGCAGAGAAATAGGCTGCAATACAGTTTCCCTTGCGGTTGAATTCGAACCGGTTGGTGTAAGCTTTGATCAAGGCATATCCACGGTTTTGAATCGTTTTCGGATTATCCGGGATACGGGTGTCGATGGCAGCGTAGTTAAAGCCTGCCCCCATATCCTCTACCACAATTTTGAATTCCTTCCCCTTGATATGCTCCAGTCGGATATTGACCGAAGAGGAAGCATCATCCTTATTCCCATGGGTTATGGCGTTGACCATCAGTTCTCTTAAAACAACCGTCGCCTGTGTTGTTGATAGTTCTGACACGTCATACTGTTTCAAAAAATGGTTGAGCATTTTTAAAGCGCTACCAATGCTACTGATAGAAGAGGGTATTTCTAAAGATACGTGATCTTTGTCTCTTTCAGTTTTAACCATATCTTCTCTTTCTTTTTTTAAATGACATCTGATGACATTTTACCTGGTCTCTGCAGTAAAAAGGTAAAATGCATTGCAATCCCGGGTACCTTTTGCGATAACCATACCAGATCCATCTTTATTTGTTACGAACTGATATTTCGGAATATTTTACACTTCTGCAGCTTGCTCCAATTATCCAAACAGGTGGGACAAAAGAGTGGCTTATACAGCCTTAACAGAGTAATTTGTCCTATAAATCAATCAGTTAAATACTGAAGGAAAAATGGGGTGGTTATGACAAAAGTCACACCTGTTCAGATCGTTTCAGCAGCTTCGCCAGGCCTGAACGACTGATGCCCAGAATTTGTGCCGCAACGGCCTTGTTCCCATCAGATCGTCTCACCGCTTCATCGATCAGGAGCTGACGCACCGCTTTAAGGGTGGGCAGGTTTTTGAAGAAGGAGAAAAATTCAGAGGCTTCCAGCTCACTAGAGGATTCTGCAACATCCAACACTTCAGTTGAGCTGTGTTTAGCAATGTGTTCTTTGAATCGGTCCATGGAGAGCATTTTTGACTGGTGATGACTGACAGAGTCGTAAATCATCGATTGCAGTTCCCTGACATTGCCAGGGAAGTAATAGCTCCCTAAAAGG
>JABGPJ010000171.1 GCA_018645005.1 Deltaproteobacteria bacterium
AAGTTCGGCGTTGTTTTATTCGATCAGAACGGGGAATATCTGAACTACCGCTCCAACAGTTGCTGTGCCGCCGGCACCGGCAGTTTTCTGGATCAACAGGCAAAAAGACTGAATTTGTGCGGAATTGAAGAATTCAGCGAGGTAGCGTACAGAAACAGTGGCGCCATTCCGAAAATTGCGTCCCGTTGTGCGGTGTTTGCCAAAACGGACCTGATTCATGCCCAACAGGAGGGGTATGCCCTTGAAAATATTTGTGACGGCTTATCTTACGGTTTAGCCAAAAATATTGTCGATACACTTTTCACAACGAGTCAGCCGGGCTCTCCCTTTGTCCTGTGTGGTGGTGTGTCAAGGAACAGGGCGGTTACCAGGCATATCGCCGCCATGCTGGATGTCGAGGTGACTGTGGATGAACATTCACAAGTTTATGGTGCCATCGGCGCGGCACTGAATCTGCTGGAGGAGGGAAAACAAATTCTCAATAAACCGTTCACGATTCTGAAGGCTGAAGATCTCATTCGGGCTGAAACGTCCAGTAAGTGCTATGGTTATGAGCCGCTGGACCTGAAAATTTCGAAATATCCTGATTTTTCCAGTTTTCAGCGTTACGAGTTCAAATCCTCTCTTTATCCATCGATCCCACCGGTTGAGGTTGATATTTATGAAGAACTCTCCAAGAGGAAACACTGTCTGACCTACCTCGGGCTGGACATAGGTTCTACCAGTACAAAAGCGGTTTTGCTTGATCAGGAGAAACGGGTCCTGGCCGGATTTTATACCAGAACATCCGGTCGGCCGGTTGAGGCCGTCCAGTCTATTTTCCATGGGATCAGCGAGTTGGAGACCAGCCAGAACATCAGCCTGGATTTTTCCGGGGTTGGAACAACCGGTTCGGGCAGGAAATTTATCGGGGAAATCGTTGGCGCGGATGTGGTTCTGGACGAAATTACCGCCCATGCCAGATCGGCTGTTGAGTTGGATGCAGAGGTGGATACCATTATTGAAATCGGCGGACAGGATTCCAAGTTTACAACCCTCAAAAACGGGATGGTGACATTTTCGGTCATGAACAATGTCTGTGCAGCTGGAACGGGTAGTTTTATTGAAGAACAGGCTAAAAAGCTCAGTTGTCCACTGGACCGGTATTCAGATCGTGCAGAAGGGATCCGGGCGCCTGTCACCAGCGATAAATGCACTGTTTTTATGGAGCGGGACCTGAACTATTATCTCAGTGAAGGGTACTCTGTGAACGAGGCCCTGGCTTCAGTACTGCATGCGGTTCGGGAAAACTACCTGGCAAAGGTGGCCAACGAAAGTCAAATCGGCAACAGGATATTCTTCCAGGGTGCCACTGCCAAGAATAAAGCCCTTGTAGCCGCCTTTGAGCAGAGGCTGCACAAACCAATCAGGGTCTCCAGATATTGCCATTTAGCCGGTGCGCTGGGGGTGGCACTGCACCTTTCTGATGAGCAATGGCACAATTCCACTTTCCGGGGGATAGACCTGCATCGACAAAAAATTCCTGTCAAGACGGAGGTTTGTGATATCTGCACCAACCACTGCAAGATTAAAACAGCTGAAGTCAATGGCCAGATATTGGCATTCGGCTTCCTCTGCGGTCGTGACTATGAAACCGAGAGTTATGTGGCGGAAACCTGTTCTGGATTTAATCTGATCAGGGAGCGGCGCAAAGCCTTCTTTTTTAAACGGCCCAAAAATTACCAGCAGGAAGCGACCATCGGTATTCCGGCAGCACTCCACCTCTACCATGAAATTGACCTCTGGAAGAAATTCTTTGATCACCTGTCCATCAGGGTCATCACCAGCGAGAAATATAACGATGGGGTTAAAGATGGAAAAAAACTGACCGGGGCTGAGTTCTGCGCGCCTGTCACGGCCTTGCATGGACATGTGTCATATTTGAACGATAAAGCGGATTACATTTTTCTACCCAACTACATGGAGGTCAGACAGAAAAAGAACGAAGGTAGAAGACATTATTGTTACTACACCCAATTTGCGCCAGCAGTCGTTTCCCAGATGAATGTTGAAAACCTGGAGCATAAAATCCTGAATCCCGATGTACAATCCATTAGAAGCACTTTTTATTCAAAAGTAGAACTGTATAAAATGTTGAAACCCATTACGTCCAACATCAGCTTCCTTAAAGTATCTACAGCCTATGATAGGGCCACCGAGTATTTTAATCGGTCCCTCCTCAAGCTGAAAAACAGGTCGCAAGCAGTGCTCGGGAATGGGGAGAATGACATCAAGGTGGTGCTACTGGGTCGGCCCTATACCGTTTTATCCAAAGCCATGAACGGTAATATTCCTGAAATATTGGACAAATTGGGAATTAAGACCTTCTTTCAGGATATGCTGACCTATGATAAAAAGGAGATCGCCGGGATTTCATCCTTGCTGAAGACCGTCCACTGGCATTTTGCTGCCAGGATACTGGAGGCTGCCGAGATTGTCGCCAGCCGTGAGGGATTGTACCCGGTGTTGATCACCTCGTTTAAATGCACCCCCGACGCGTTTGTGGTTGAGGTGTTTAAAAACCTGCTTGAATCCAGGGGAAAACCCTATTTGATCTTGCAGTTGGACGAACACGACTCCAGTGTTGGTTACGAAACCCGGATTGAAGCTGGAATTCGGTCCTTTAGAAATCACCATCGAACCCCACATAAACCACCAACGGATCGCTCGATCCAATTTGTGCCCGCCTTTTTAAGCGGTATGGAAAGTCTAAGGGGCAAAACACTCCTGCTGCCGAATTTCGATGAAATGCCGGGTAAACTCCTGGAAGCATCCCTCAGAAAGGAAGGCATCGATGCACGGCTGCTGGAAGAGAGAGAAGATCTGCTCAGGAAAAGTATGCGCTTCAACATCGGGCAGTGTCTACCCATCAATGTTCTGGTTGAGTCCTGCATCGATTTTATTGAAAAAAACAACCTTGATCCTGCTAAAACCGTTGTCTGGAATATCGATTCCAATATTTCCTGCAATCTTGGGGTCATCAATTATTATATCAATAAATTATTGACTTCATATGGCAACGGATTTGAAAAAGTATCCGTCTATGCCGGAGAAATCACCTATCTGGATATTTCTGTGAAAGTGACACTGAATGCCTATTTTGCTTACATGTTTGGCGGCATGTTGAAAAAAATAGGCTGTCAGATAAGGCCCTATGAGCATATGAAAGGCAGTACCGATGCGGTGATAAAAAGGGCCATGGATATTTTTTATGAAGCCTTTCTTTATGATCAGTCCAAAGAGGCTGCGCTGAGAGAGGTGATTGAACTGTTTGAGGCGATTCAATACACCCGCACCAGCAGGCCGAAGGTAGCTATTTTTGGTGATCTGTACGCCAGGGATAACGATGTCTTCAATCAGCATCTGATTCAAACCATCGAGGAAAACGGCGGCGAAGTGATCACAACCCCATACAGTGAATATATGAAAATGATCGCTGAGTCCTTTATTCATAAATGGATCAGGGAGGGATTGTACACAAGCGCAGCGGCAGCTCAAATTCTGAAGACGACCATGCCACTCCTTGAGAAGAAATATAAAGCCTGGTTCAATCGAATTACCCGGGAACCTGAACATAAAAAACTGCTTGACCCCGAAAAAGCCCTGGCCAGCTTCAATGTGAATATGCTTCATACGGGTGAATCCATGGAGACGATCCTGAAGATATTTACCTTCATCAACAACTATCCCGATATTTCACTCTTCGTCCAAACCAGCCCGTCGCTCTGCTGTCCTTCACTGGTCACTGAAGCCATGGCCAAAAGAATAGAGCATCTGACTGGTGTGCCGGTTGTCTCAATTGAGTATGACGGGACCGGCGGCTTTAAAAACGATGATATTATTCCCTACCTGAAATATCCGAGAAGAAATGTAGCACTGGATCAAAAAATGGCGTTGTAAAAGTAGCCAGATATCTCTTCATCAACGTCCCTTGGGGTCGGCTCAAAAATTAGTCAAGTGTTTCCCATTCGTGAAAAGGAAACACGTTGCTGGAAAAATCCCATTTAAGCGTTATCTTGATTTTCCGCTAGCTTGACAGATATTTTGGTATCAAATATAATACCATCATGGGAAAATACAATATCGTGATTGATACCAACGTCATAATTTCGGCACTACGGTCAACAAAGGGAGCATCATTCAAGCTTCTTTCGATCATTGACTCTGATCTGTTTGAGTTTGCGCTTTCAGTTCCTTTATTCATCGAATACGAGTCATTTGCCAAAAGGAATAAAGATCAGCTTGGACTTACAGAGTCTGTTATTGATGATATTTTAGATTACTTAGCTGAAATAGGTAACAAAAGAGAAATCTATTTCCTTTGGAGACCTTTTCTAAAAGACCCAAAGGATGATTTAGTATTAGAGTTAGCAGTCGAATCCGAAAGTGATTTTATCATTTCTTATAATAAAAATGACTTCAAAAATGTAATTAAATTCGGTTTAAAGGTGTTAACGCCATTTGAATTCTTAAAATTCCTAAAGGTAATAAAATGAGCACACTAAGCTTAAGAATACCGGATTCGCTGCATGAACAGATAAAAAAATTGGCAAGAGAAGATGGTATCTCGATCAATCAATTTATATCTTCTGCTGCAGCGGAAAAAATATCAGCATTGATGACAGTAGAGTACCTTGAGAAACGTGCAAGTAGATCAAGTAAAGCGAAATTTAAAAAAGCCCTCACAAAAATTAAGGATTCCGAACCAGAAGAATTCGACAGACTGTAAAAAATAGCAGTTTTTTCCAGCCAACTCCCCAGCAAATTTTGCGACTCATTGTTACCCAATGTTTGACCACACATTACTGCGTTGTTCCAGTTTAGTGTGCGCTGCAGCTTAGAAACGCGTCATGCAAAATTAAAGCGTAGATTCAACATCCATTGACTTGTGGAGTATTCGAATAATTTCAATAGTGTTTTCAGGCTTCAATTTATAAAGTATGATGTGGCTTCTTTGAGGGAATTTTCTATATCCTTTGTAGATATAGTCACATTTTAATCCAAGATTTGGATTTTCTGAAAGCTGAGTAAAAAAACAACCATCGATTTGTTTAAGGTATCTGTTTCGTTGGGGGATTCCCCATTTTTTCTTTGTGTATCTTCCAATATCCTTCAAATCTTCAATCGCTTTTTTCACCCTCATCCAGCATATTGCGGAGAGTATTGAGTTTAGTTTCATCACTCTCAAGTTTTCGTAAACCTGCTCTGATGACTTCGCTCACAGAGTTATAACGACCTGATTTTATTTGCTGGGTAATAAATGTATCAAAGTGATTACCCAGAGTAATACTTGTATTCTTTGCCATGAGGAGCCTCTAAAATGGAGATTCTTATAATTAGTACCAATTAACTGACGCTCGCGTTAGCAGTAGAAACAGTGAGACAAAATTGAAAATTAGAGAATCAATCGAATCAGATTTTAAAGAAATATTGAATATTCAAATTCAGGCGTTTGGCAAGAAAGAGGGGCATGAAGTTGCTGGTTTAGTGGATGGACTATTTAAAGATTCAACAGCAATGCCATTGTTGTCTCTTATAGCTGTCAGTAAAAATCAAACAATTGGACATATTCTGTTTACTCAATCTAAAGTCGTTGGTTCAATAAAACCAGTATCATCTGTAATACTGGCCCCTCTTGCTGTAATTCCCAGCAGACAACGTCAGAGTGTTGGTAGCCAGCTAATAGAACAGGGTTTAAAACAATTGTCAGAATCAGGTATTGAACTGGTGTTTGTTCTTGGTCACCCTGAATATTATCCGCGTCATGGATTCAAAGCAGCTGGTGCTCTTGGTTTTGAAGCTCCCTATCCAATACCAGAAAAGCATGCAGGCGCTTGGATGGTAAAGGCGCTGGTTGTTGGATCAATTGAAAGTGCTGGTAACGGCAGGGTTTTATGTGCAGCGGCGATGGACAAGCCTGAATATTGGCGCGAATAGGAAATAAATTGCTGACAAACAAGCTCATCGCTCTGCCGTCCCTCACTGGTCACTGAAGCCATGGCAAAAAGAATAGAGCTTCTGACGGCTGTGCCGGTTGTCTCAATTGAGTATGACGGGACCGGCGAATTTAAAAACGATGACATTATTCCCTACCTGAAATATCCGAGAAGAAATGTAGCATTGGATCAAAAAATGGCGTTGTAATGTTAACGTCCTGTGAATGCGTGGGTAGCCCCATACATAAAGTAGTCAGATATTTCTTCATCAGCTTCCCTTAGTTTTTTTCTTCAAAAAAAAAGCTTCTAATCAAACCCCTTTCAAACGCTTATACGGTTGTCTACAAGTCCCGGAATACGCAAATCCGACGGTTAAGCTGTTTATAGAAGGTGAACCCAATTTGACAAATATGTCAGTCCGGTAGTATTTCTCTCACTCAAGTAACCGATGAATATAATTTTCAGATGATCGCTCGTGAAAATTTATGGATAAATAAATCCAGTTAAAGAGATTTTAGAGAGAATATATGCTTGAAACCTATCTTCGCCATATTGCACAATTAAAGACGGATCGCAGCGCGAATCGCTGGACAGACCTTACCATGAACAAAGCGCCGCACAAGGCGTTTACGCTCTTAGCGGTTATGGATCTGTTTGCTATTGCTGCAATCGAAAAGAATTTTATTCCACCGGCAACAGATTTGGTCGATAATTTTAACTGTTACTGGGAACTGGTCATGCCACACAATAAAAAATCAAGTATGGCATACCCATTTCCCCGATTGGCAAATGATGGTATTTGGCAGTTGGTCGCAAACCCGGACCACATCGGTAAAATCAACATCGAGTCTATTTCTTCGATGAAGAAGCTCCGTCAAGTCTGTGCAGGAGCGGTTATGCCAGATGATTTGTACAGTTTCATGTGTGACCCAACAGCGAGGGAAGCATTACGAGTGGAAATTTTGAAGAATTATTTCGCACCTGAAATCCAGTCCTTGATCAAGGAGCAGGGTGTTATCAATCAGCAGAGTTTTGGCTACAGTCTTAATATTTTGGGCAGAACAGATCAAGTTATCATGTTCGATCCTGAAAATGAGTATATACCCAAAAAAGTAAGAAATCAGGGTTTTCGCAAGGCTATTGTCTCCTTATATGATCACCGCTGCGCCATGTGTGGTATACGTCTCTTGACACCAGAAGGTCATACTATAGTTGAGGCTGCCCATATTATCCCCTGGCGGGAAACTAAGGACGATAGTCCAATAAACGGCATGGCTCTCTGCAAAGTATGCCACTGGTCTTTTGATGAAGGATTAATGGCGGTTGATCAGAATTATAAGGTCCTGGTTTCCGGCCGTATACAGAAAGACAAAAACTATCCGGGCCATATGAGTACTCTGATGGATCGGCAAATTATCATGCCTGAAGAAGAGCGATATTTCCCCGGTCTGCAGAACCTAGAGCAGCATCGAAACCAGAGGTTTTCCTGAGCAGGATGATTAACCTTAATCGATTTCCGGTTAAGACTCGCATGATCCGGATAATGACTTGAATGGTTCGTTGCCCAAGGACAGCTAAGGCGAGCCCAGAATCTGCAGGATGGCGGTTTTTCGATAACTGAAAATGCGTTTTATCTGTCGCTGAATCAGTGGAAACAGTAGTTCGCCGAAAGGGCTGAAGGGAAGTTTGTACTCAACCCTGTCATGCATCAGCGTCCCGCCGTCTGCTTCCTGGAAATGGTGAGTGTGAATCCAGGAGCGGTACGGTCCCCTGATTTGAGAATCGATGAATTTATGTGGGGGATTCCAAAAGGTTATTTCAGTCTGCCAACTAAAGGGAATACCATAAAGCCTCAGCTGGTAATCAATACGTGTGTTTTGCCGGATCTGGATAGGCTGGAGTGTTACGATACGAAATCGCAGTTCGGGGGGCGTGATCCGTTCCAGATTACCTGCATCAGAGAAGAAATCAAAAACGGACACCCTGTCCAGCTTTAGCGCCACGGAAGTCTCAAATATATGCATATTTTTTAAAATATGTTTCAATATTTTTTTTGGTCGCTAAATAATAGATCAATAAGTTGGTGAACATAACGAACACCCCATCTATTAGGAAGCACAGGCAATCTTTCGATTCAACAAGAAATACTATCTTAGACCAAATTTTGAAATCCCGATGTTTTGTTTACTTAATTTCAAATAAAATTCCTATTTTTTAGGTCCGAATTTATTGAAATAAAAAGATTAAGGCTGAATAATTTGTCATCAAATTTTTTTTTTAAAAATTCGTAAAATCAGAGGGGATATATCGAGATTTTAGATATAGCGGTTGTGGCTCAAACTCTTCACCATAGTAAAAAAAATCAATTTGTTGTTCTCTGAGTTTGATTTTTATTCTTTGCTGCAGCTCAGGAAGTTGTTTTCCGATAAAATCGTTATATTTCAATAGTGAAAATTTTCCGGACTGGATATGGGTTTTTAACAGGTCGGCTTTGCCTGGTGTTCTCATAGAGCCCAATCGCTTCCCCCTCTTTGGTGATTTCAGAAAATTCAGGAACGGAAGGGTGATCCGGTGGTAAAAACGTCTCTTTACGGTGCAGAATAGGAGGATTTGTGGAGTTTGCATAACTCATTACACGGTGCTTGTTGCGCACAAGATCGATCATGCAGCTTTTTGAAAGGACGGGGTATGACTCTTCGAAAAAGGTGGGGTAATGTAGAAGAGAGATCTTGAAATCCCGTGTGTGGAATTTCAGCACATTAAATTCAAAATCCTGTAGCGACAGTTCTTTTTGAATTCCAACCAACAACCCCAGGATTGCTTGGGGAAGATACGGCAACAGATCTATATGGACATATTTGGCGTCTGGTAAAACTTTACCATGCTCAAAGGCTTTGATTAAGTCTTTATATGTTGAAAATTCCATGGGCCATTAGTGAGTGTGTCAAAGATAGGTTTTTGTTGCAGAAGAACACACTATTCATTTTCATTGAAATTATCAACTAAGTTTGTGCAGCCCATGCATAAAACTGCATAATATTTAAATGCCTGACATCACCGAATGGAGAAACGACGGCGTCATCTAGAGAAACCACAAATTTTGGCACTGCTTTTTTTGTATGATGTAAATTCCCGAACTCACGCTCCCATAGTTCACTATTTTCATTGCTGTCACCTAGCTGCCAACATACCTGAATCAGCGCCGATTTTTCACCTTTTGCAATGTAAAAGTCAATTTCAAGCTTCCTGTTTCGATACCCCAAATATCGCTGAACCCTGAAGTTGTTTCTTAACAGTTCAATATATACCATATTCTCCAGCAGCCTTCCTTTTTGAGACTGAGCTTCATACTCGGATAGACAAAGATCACTCAAATAGATCTTATCGACACACCGTTTCAGGATTTCCTTGGTACGGTGAGAATAAGTGGGTGGCGAATACAAGAAGTAAACATCCTGCATATAACCGATATAATCGCTCACCAACGAGCTTGTGGTTTGAGTTAAGGCCAGGTTTCCTTTTGGTAATTGTGTGTTTTGTAAAACAGCTTTGGTAATGCTTTTAATTGAGAGTTCCTGTGAGAAGGCGGTACGACAAAAATCAATCAGGGCAAACAGCAACCTCGGGTTGGTCGGGTTGTAGCGAGAGACGATATCATGCTTGACAGTTGAGTTGATAATGTCGGAAATCAACTGTATTTTCTGCTCCTCATTCTGGACTTTCAAAACCTCGGGCATGCCTCCTGCCAAAAGATACCTTTCAATGTTATTCGTTACATACTCGATCTCGTTAAATTGACAGAATTCTGCAAAAGAAAATGGAAAAACCTGTAGTGTTGTGTACCTGCCGCCCAGTTTTTCGGATAACTCGTCAGATAGCATTTTTGAATTGGACCCTGTGATTATCAAGCGGCAGGGCATGGATGCATCCTCCAAAATAGAGGCAACATTCTCATCCCAGTTTTCCAATTCCTGAACTTCGTCCAGAATAAGCAAGCTTGGCTGATCCCTGTCGACAAACTGTTCCACCCACCACTCAACGATGGAGATAAAGTTTTTTTCTTCCCTGACATCGGCTACCGGTTTAAGAAAAAAATTGATATACAAAATATTTTTTCTTGGAATGCCGTCATCCCATAACTTTTTAATATACTGTCGACCGATAACGCTTTTGCCACATCGGCGTTGTCCCATGATACTGGTTACGACGTTGATATCTGCTAATTGGTTAAGTTTTGACAAGTAACTCGATCGGGTCAGGTTCCTATCCGGTAACATTGATTCTTCAGTGTCGGTCTCCCAAAATGTTCGAGACTGAATTTTTTGCTTCAAGGCTTCTATTGACATTGTCTTGATCCTCATGCACCTGATTGTCTCGTATAAATAAATGCAGTGTTAATATGCAGTAAGAAATGTAGCATTAAATCACGCACGAGTCAATGCATAAAAACATGTAATCTGAATATTTGCATTGGGATTCAACATGGGGGGCGGCTCGCTATCCGACCCAAGATCGCCTGGACGGTATTCCCTGGATTTCCAGCTATTTGATACCGATGATGCCTTATAGACAAAACATCACGCCAAAAATAAAAAAAATTTATATAATAACGCGTTGTTTATTTAGATATTGACAAAATTAACGCGTTTAATTACTTTTTTCTTATGTAACCATTCCAATTCATATTTATCCCCTCGCAATAACAAGCTGCGGAGCACCAATTGCCATCCCGGACTGGATCCCCGTTTTTAAGGGGATAATAAAATGAAGCATATTGCGGGGAATTGAACCCAAAGAGAGTAAAAAATGATTAGATTTGCAGCACAAGAGCTCGCTGCATGGTTGAAGAGTGCAAACAGGAAACCCATGGTATTAAGGGGAGCTAGACAAGTAGGGAAAACCTGGTTAGTGCGTGATCTGGCAAAACGACAGAATTTAGATTTGATCGAACTAAACTTTGAACGGCTTCCAAATCTAGTGGATTTGTTCCAATCCAATAACCCGGCAGAAATTTTAAGAAATATTGAGTCAGAATTAGCCATAAAAATTAATCGTGAAAAATCCCTGCTATTCCTGGATGAGATACAGGCCGCTCCGGAACTGTTCATTAAACTCAGATGGTTTAAAGAAGAGCTGCCCGAACTTCCAGTTATTGCTGCGGGATCGCTGGTTGAATTGGCACTCAGCAATCAGCGCTATAGCATGCCTGTTGGTCGCATTACTTACTTTTTCTTGGAACAGATGTCCTTTTTTGAGTACTTGAAAGCAACGGGTAATGAGGCACTGTTTGAAAAGCTGGATACATTCGAACTTGATTCGGTTATGCCGGCGTCTCTTCATGAAAAATGTCTGAATTTGTACTATGAGTATTGTCTGGTTGGAGGTATGCCTGAAGTTTTGAATGAATGGAAGAATGAAAAAGACCTTAAATTGTGTCTTAAAATTCAACAGGATTTACTGGCTACCTATCGGGATGATTTTCATAAATATGGCGGAAAAATAGATGCCAATTTGCTTACAAAATTAATGCTTTCAGTTTCGGAACAGATAGGGAATAAGTTTATTTACAGCCGGGTCGACCCTTCGCTAAAAACTTCTCAAGCAAAAACAGCCCTGACCCTGTTATCGCAAGCCCGAGTGTGTACTATGATAAAGCATACCAGTGGGAATGGCTTGCCTTTGGGAGCTGAATCAAATGAAAAGTTTTTTAAAATGATACTGCTTGATATCGGACTGGTTTCTGCCCAACTAGGATTGTCTTCGCTCAAACGGTCCGAAGCAAGCAAAGTTGTGTTTTCCAATAAAGGTGGTTTGGCTGAACAGTTTGTTGGACAGCAATTGCGTACGCTGGGCACGCCTCTTTTATATCCCCGGCTGTACTATTGGCAAAGAACAGGAGGTCGATTGGGAGAAGTTGATTATATTATCCAACATGGAAATCGAATCGTTCCCATTGAAGTAAAAGCTGGTTCTACCGGTGGCATGAAATCGCTGCACCAATTTATGGTTGATAAAAAACTGGATCTCGCGATACGCTGTTACATCAACGAACCTGTGTTTGAAGAAATCAGTCTGAAAACAACACAAGGCAATCCTGTCTCCTATCGATTGCTTTCGATACCGCACTACCTGATAGAGCGATTGCCGAGCCTACTTGACCACATCAACGGTCCACTCACCATAGCGGGGAAAGCGGTGTGATGGATTGAATGGTTATCTATTTTTTACAATTTTGAAATTGACAATTTTAAACCCGTTTTCATAACTCATTACACGATGCTTGTTGCGCACAAGATCAATCGTGCAACTTTTCGAGAGCACGGGGTAAGACTTTTCGAAAAAGGTGGGGTAATGCAAGAGGGAGATTTTGAAATCCCTTGTTCCGTTGTCAGCTGTCAAGTGCCAGCTTGATCCCCAGGCTGACCAGGATGGTGCCTGTCAGGCCGTCAAAAATCTTTCCCACCCGCGGCTGCAAGACCCGGCTTTTGGCCTGGTTCACCAGCAGTGCCAGAAACGACTGCCAGATCATGGCGATGATAAAGTGCAAACCAGCCAGAATCAGCGACTGAACAAGGGCGGAGTGCTGAGGGTTAATGAACTGAGGGAGAAACGCCATGTAAAAAACCACCGTCTTGGGGTTGAGCACATTTGAAAGCACGCCTTCCCGCAAAGAACGCCCGATTTGATAGGGTTGTCGGACAGCAGAGAGCCCGTCTGCCGACAGTGCCGTTTTTCCCTGAAACAATTTCCGCAGACTGCCGATTCCCAGCCAGACAATATAACATGCCCCTGCCATCTTCAAAGCGGCAAAGGCCCAGGCGGTCTGCAGCAGAATCACGGAAATTCCCACAGCCGAGACAGATGCGTGCACAAATAGCCCACTACAGATTCCGAAGCTGCTGATGACACCATCCTGCCAGCCACCCCTGGCTGTATTGCGAATGACAAGCATCGTATCCAGTCCCGGTGTGATGGACAGGACCGTTATCGCGATCAGGTAGGTAATCAGAAGATGGGTTTCCATGTACATGGTCATTTTCCTTAAGTTGAATATTTCAGCGACACAGTGGTCCCTTTACGAACTGCTTTTAAAAAGTGGATGTTGCAGAGGCGCGATGTCTTTCAAGCTTAACACTGCTTATTCCAGCAGACAAAATAAAAATCGTTGATCGGTTAACCTACGACAATATCCAGTCAGATTTTCGCACCAAACGCGCCTGTGTCTCTGTTTTGAACATTTTTCATATGAGCAGTGAAACAGGTGAACTTTCAATCTGCTGAATTGGGTGCGACCCAGGTACTCGATCATTTGATGGGTAATTTGGTTACACACTTTATATGCATGATTTAATGGGACTAAATATTATTGACAAGGTTAGGAATTTCCATTAGTAATAACGTTATCATATATCAAAAAATATTCCCATCATTTGATGGGGTTTTATGCAGGCGGGCGAGTACAAGACGGTTGGATCATGAATAACCTGGACAGTACAATATTAGAGAAGGTTCCCCGCGCCAGTGAGGAGATTCACAAGCGGCTGGAAGCGGTCGTCATCAAGGTATTTTCGGAGGTCGATTTTTACCAGGCGAACATGCGCGAAATTGCCCGCCAGGCGGGCATGAGTTTTGGCACCATCTACAAGTACTACAAAAATAAGGATCACTTGCTTTTTGCGTTTATCCGCTACTGGTTTTCAATGCTTCAGGATCGGATTCGGGATCATCTGCAGGGAATCGAAGACACCCGGGAAAAGCTACGTAAACTGATCTGGGTACAACTGGACTATTTTGAACGGCACGAGGATATCGGGCGGATTATCTGGATTAGAACCCCTAATTCAGCCTGGATGGCAGATAAAACTTACGTGACGAACCCACTGCTGGAGATCATACTTGAAATACTGAGGGAAGGTCAGGCACGGGGAGTGATCGATCCCCGCATCCGCACGTCACTGTGTGTGAACCTGATTACGTCTACGACAAGCTGGGCGTTTATAGACTGGATATACAGGGGCAAGGAAAGAGGATTGACAGATGAGCTGGAACCGATATTTGAAGTTGTCTGGCGCGCGGTTGCGAATCCTGAACTGATTAATATGTAGAGACCCGGTATTAAATCGAATACCCACTATTGAAACACCTTTTTTCGGAGGATCGTTGTTTATGGAATTTAAATATGGCGAAAAGGAAGAGAAACTGAGAACCGAGATTCGAGAATTTGTGAAGGCTGAGATGCCGCCCCATTTTATCGGTAAACAGTTTGAAGATGAAACCAGCGCGGAGGGCTGGGCATTTTCCATGTCCATGTCCAAAAAGCTGGCTGAGAAAGGGTGGCTGACCATGTCCTGGCCTGAAGAGTTTGGGGGTATGGGGGCATCCCACTGGGAGCGGGTGGTTTTTTCCGAAGAGGCTTCCTATTGGGGGATTCCCGGTCTCGGGATGGGCATCAGCGGGACGGCCTGGGTTGGACCTTCACTGATGCTGTTTGGAACCAGGGAGCAGCAGGAGAAGTATATCCCCCCGATTGCTGCCGGCGAACCCGACGGGATCTGGTGTACGGGCTACAGTGAACCGGATGCGGGAAGTGACATGGCGGCTATGCAGACAACCGCCATTCGGGACGGTGATGAGTATGTGATCAATGGGCAGAAGGTCTGGACAAGTTGCGCCCACTGGGCTCGCTGGCTCTGGCTGGCCTGCCGTACCAATCCGGATGCCCCTAAAAAGCACCAGGGTTTGAGCCTGATTATTGTCGATATGCAAAGCGAAGGCTTGACCGTCCGTCCGTTGGAGAACTATGTAGGTGGGCATGTCTTCAACGAACTCTTTTTCAAGGATTTGAGAGTCCCGGTGGAAAATCTGGTGGGGGTTGAGAACGCAGGCTGGTCGCAGTTGATGACCGCACTTTCTTTCGAGCGCGGCACGGCGGTCGGCACAACCGCTGCCGCCAGACGAATGCTGGACGAACTTGTTATCTATACCAAGGCTACCGGACAGATCAAGCAGCCACAGGTTCGTCAGAAATTGGCAGAGCTGGCTATTGATATCCAGGCGGCCCGGCTGATGGCCAATGAAGCAGTCTGGAAGACGGTGCAGGGGCAGACAGTCATCCATGAACCGTCCAGGGACAAAGCCAACGGGGATATCCTGCAGGAAAAACTGGGACGAATCGGATCGGATATCATCGGCGTCTATTCCCAGATGGATCTTGGCCTCGAGGACAACCGCTGGTCGCGGTTGAAAGGCGCTTTTGAACACCTGTATCACTACAATATCGGATTCGCCATCGCTGCCGGTACGACAGATACCCAGCGAAATATTGTCGGCCAGTTTGGTCTTCAACTCCCCAGAGCTTATTAAATAAGGAGATCACTCATGGATTATACAATTGGAAAAGAACAGGAAATGTTGCGGAAATCAGCCAGGGAGTTTTTCGAAAAAGAGTGCCCCAAGGATAAGGTCAGGGAGTTAAAATCCGAGCCCAAGGCCTACGACGCAAAAATGTGGAAAAAAATGGTTAAACTGGGGTTCCAGGGATTGATCATTCCAGAGGCATACGGCGGCATGGATGGGGATTTTGTCGAGTTGGCTCTCTTCATGGAAGAGGTGGGGCGAAATATCGTCCCCATGCCCTATTATGCGACGATCGCACTGTGTGCCCTGCCATTGATAGCATATGGCAACGATGAGCAGAAAGAGAATTATCTGCCCGGGATTGCTGAGAAGGGGGATATCTGGACCCTGGCCCGGACTGAAGCACAGGCCGACAATAGCCCATCGGAGATCCAGCTGTCTGCTGTGGCTGATGGAGATGAATATCTGCTGAATGGCACCAAGATTTTTGTTCCCTATGCTCACGTTGCAAACATGATGCTGGTGGCGGGCCGCACGTCAGAGGGTGATGATCCGCCAAAGGGGATTACCCTGTTTGCCGTCGACCCCAAAAGCGAGGGTGTCAAGATAGAGATAATTCCGACGGTTGCCCGGGACGGTCGCTGTGAGGTTGTTTTTGAAAACGTGCGGGTTGCTCAGGCAGCCATTCTGGGACAGATCGACCGGGGTTGGGAGATTCTGGATGAAATTCAGCAGCAGGGCGCTTTGCTCAAGGCTGCTGAAATGTCCGGCGGGGCCCAGGCGGCTTTTGAGATAACACTGAACTATACCAAGGAACGAAAACAGTTCGACAAACCCATCGGGTCCTACCAGGGGGTACAGTTTCGTCTGGTAGATATGCTGACAAGCCTGGATAGTCTGAAATACCTGGTTTACAATGGCGCCTGGCAGGTCAGCGTGGGTGAACCCTCAAGGTTATTGAATTCATCTGCCAAGGCCAAGGCCAACGAAGTCTATGACGATATCTGTCATCACGGCATCTATCTGCATGGTGCCATCGGTTGGACTGAAGAGATGGATATCGGGCTCTATCATTTGAGAACCCGCAGTATGATATATGATTGCGGCGGGACAGATTTGCATCTGGAGAGCATTGCCTGTGAACTGGAAAACGATGTACCGGATTTCATCAAGCTATATGGTCCGGCGTCTTGATTTTTTTGATCGACCTGAGCAATATCCTGTATCGCCAGGCTTTTTACCTGTATCGGTCACGTGTTGCAGATTACAGTTGTTGTGTCCGATAATTCTGTTTAACATATCAGAGAAGACTAAAGGAGCTTCAATATGATTGGATTATGTTCATACGGTGGGTATATCCCACACTACCGGCTGAATCGGGGCCTGATATTCGGGGCCATGGGTTGGATGAACCCCGCAACCATTGCCAACGCCCGGGGTGAAAAAGCGGTCGCCAATTTTGACGAGGACAGTATCACGCTGGCGGTTTCAGCTGGCAGGGCGGCCCTTCAGGATGTGGACCCTGCCACAGTGGAAAGCCTCTATTTCGCTTCCTCGACATTGCCCTATAAAGAACGGCTCAACGCCGCGATCATGGCTCCGGCCCTGGGCCTGAAGGACCAGATACGAGCTGCTGATTTCACAGCCTCTCTAAAATCCGGGACAACGGCCCTGCTGGCAGCCCTGGATAGTGTGAGTTCGGATAACCCCAGGAAGGTTCTGGTGACCGCCGCGGATTGCCGACTCGGAAAACCGGCCTCTCCCCAGGAGATGCTGTTTGGTGACGCAGCGGCTGCTTTCGTTGTGGGTGGCGAGAATGTGGTTGCCGAGTACAAAGGCTCATATTCAGTGACCTACGATTTTGGTGACCACTTCCGGGGTGCGAACTCCCAGTTTGACAATCAGTGGGAAGACCGCTGGATCAGGGACCTGGGCCTGGATCAGTTCATTCCTGAGGTGGTGACCGGCCTTCTGGAGAAAACCGGTCTGCAGATGACCGATTTTTCCAAGGTGATCTACCCCTGTATCTATCCGGCGGCGCGAAGAGGGATCGCCAAGAAACTGGGCATCACACCGGAGATGGATCTGGATAATCTGCAGTTGGAAGTTGGCGAATCCGGAACGCCCCATGCGCTGGTCATGCTGGCTAAAGCGCTTGAAGATGCGAAGCCCGGCGACAAACTGATGGTGATCAGTTTCGGTAGTGGCTGCGATGCCATCTGTTTTGAGGTGACCGAGAATATCGCCAAATTGCAGAACGGCAAGGCGCTTTCTGCATCGTTGGCCGACAAGGCTGAACTGGACAATTACAACAAGATGCTTGTCTGGCGGCAGATCATGCCAGCTGATTTTGGTAAACGGAAAGAGGTTGACCACTGGACCCGTTATTCGGCTATGTGGCGTAACCGTAAACTGATGTTGGGATTGGAGGGAGGTAAATGCACCCAGTGTGGTACCGCCCAGATTCCGGCCCAGGACATTTGTGTGAATCCGGAGTGTGATGCGCTTCACACACAGGAGCCCTACTCCTTTGCCGACAGAACCGGTCATATTTTAAGTTTCACCGCTGATAACCTGGCAGCTTCGGTGAATCCACCGGCCGTTTATGGACAGGTCGAATTTGAAGGGGGCGGTAAATTCATGTTTGATTTCACTGACTGCAATTTGGATGAAGTGGTAACCGAAAAGCCGGTCACAATGAGTTTCAGACGAAAATATTATGATGAAAAACGGGACATCTCCGGATATTTCTGGAAAGCGGTCCCCGTCAAGGAGGTCAAATAATGGCAAGTGGAATTAGAGATAAAGTCGCCATCCTGGGGATGGGATGTACCCAATTTGGTGAACGTTGGGACGCCAGTGCCCAAAACCTGATGGTTGAAGCATTTACTGAGTGTCTGGCAGATGCCGGTATCGAAAAGAAGGAGATACAGGCAGCCTACCTGGGCACCCATTTTGATGAGGTCAATGTCTCCAAAGCAGCGACACCCCTGTCGATGACCCTGAGACTGCCCTTCATCCCGGTGACACGGACTGAAAACTTCTGCGCCACAGCTACCGAGGCTTTTCGAGCGGCCTGTTATGCAGTGGCATCCGGTGCCTATGATATCGTGCTGGCGCTGGGCGTGGAGAAATTAAAAGACACCGGTTATGGCGGTCTGCCCGACATCAACAGTGTGGACTCTTACATGACCGGGGCCAACGCGACAGCACCAGGGGGATTTGCGCAACTGGCCACGGCCTACAGCCGGGTCTGGGGACTGCCGATGGAAAAAATCAAGGATGCCATCGCCCATGTCTCGGCCAAGAGTCATGCCAACGGCGCGCTGAATCCCAAAGCCCATCTGCGTAAGATCATTTCCGAAGAGCAGATCAAGGCAGCACCCATGATCGCTTATCCTCTGGGTCTCTTTGATTGTTGTGGTGTCAGCGACGGTTCGGCCGCTGCCATTGTCACCACGCCCGAAATTGCCAAAAGCCTGAAGCCCAACCAGGACGTGATTAAGGTCAAGTCGATTCAGGTGATTGGCAGCTCCGGAGAAGAGGCCGGGTTCAACACCTGGGACGGAGCCCATTTCGCCACGGCTCGTATCTGTGCAGATAAGGTGTATGGAGAGGCCGGGATCACGGATCCCAGGAACGAGATCTCCATGTCAGAGGTGCACGACTGCTTTTCCATCACCGAGTTCGTGACCATGGAGGATCTGGGTCTCTCCCCCAAGGGCGGGGCCTATGAGGATATCATGGGCGGCCGCTTCGACCTGAACGGGGCTTCGCCTTGTCAGGTGGATGGAGGTTTGAAGTGTTTCGGACATCCCATTGGTGCTTCCGGTCTGCGGATGATTTACGCCATGTATGAGCAGCTGCTGGAGCGGGTTCCCGAAGAGCGTAAGGTCAAAAACGCCCGACTGGGTCTGACCCACAATCTGGGTGGAACCCCCGCCTGGAACGTTTGCGCTGTTTCGGTCATCGGACGGGATTAAGGGTCGGCTAAAAGGCTAGTTCACATTCTGTTTGTAAAATGTCCAGTTTTTAGGACTTTTACAAACAGATTAAGTGAATTTGCCTTTTAACGATCCCTAAACCGAAGGGTCTGTCCAGATTTCCCGGCAGGGCTGGTTCCTGTCGGGTAGAACGACAGATGATGAAGTCAAATGGCGGTCCCGTGTCTATCATAAAGCCGTTGAAATCGCAGATCACTACGCTCACACAGCCGGGTTTCGGCCGCCCCATTTCGCCAAGATCATCTAAAAACTCCTCTAAGCGATTTCAACGGCTTTATGATAGACACTTTTTTTAAATTTTAAGTCGTTATCAGCAATGTCCGGTTAGGTTTTTGCAAAAAGCTGAATGATGAATCCGGGATCGA
>JABGPJ010000012.1 GCA_018645005.1 Deltaproteobacteria bacterium
CAGGCGATCCGTGATCCTTTGACCGGATTATTTAACAGAAGATATTTAGAAGAGTCGCTGGAAAGAGAAATCTCCAAAGCAAAACGACAAAAGATACCCCTGGGTCTCATCATGCTTGACGCGGACCACTTCAAAGACTTCAACGATGTTTATGGCCATATTGCCGGTGACATCGTTCTGAAGCATTTAAGTACACTTCTGGTGAAAAACTCACGCAAGGAGGATATCGCCTGCCGTTTCGGCGGAGAAGAATTTGTTCTGGTTCTGCCGGGAACAGACGAGATTGTTGCCAAAAAAAGGGCTGAAGACCTGCGTCTGATTGTCGAAACAGGAAAACCCATTTTGCACGGAAAAAAAGAACTGCCCAACATTACTATATCTCTAGGTATTGCTTTACTTCCAGAACACGGCAAGACAGCCATCAGTCTCGTCACAGCAGCAGATCAGGCACTCTATCAAGCCAAGCGTGAAGGACGCAATCGAGTTGTCGTCGCCAGCACTGGCAAGAAATGATGCTCCTGTATCACCGTCACACCCTGCAATCCGAAAAGCGTCGGCAGTTTGCCCTCCGTCAGATAAGAGCGCCCTTCGCTGGGGAAATAATTCATATCAATACATGAAAAAAGACCTACACCGGCTGACAGCTCCGCAAATCTCCATCGATTCGATCTGGAATAAGCAGGAAATAGCAATCATCGATGTTCGTTCTCCAAAAGAGTTTGAAGAGGGTTCCATACCGGGAGCCCGAAACATTCCGCTACTCACGGATCTGGAGCGTTCACTGATAGGAACCCTTTACAAACAATACGGTCAGCAACCGGCCATTGAAAAGGGGTATGATCTTTTTGAGCCCAAAATAGTCGATTTTTTAAGCCAATTCGATCAATTCCCAAAGAATCAAGAAATAGCTATTATTTGTGCCAGAGGCGGTATGCGCTCCCAAGTCATTACGTCATTCATACGGGCGCACGGCTATGCAGGAGTACAAGTCATGGGGGGCTATAAGGCCTTCCGTAACTGGAATCTGGACAGGTTGGACCAGTTTACCTTAAACCATCCGGTTATTCTTCATGGTAAAACAGGTGTTGGCAAAACTCTGGTTTTATACGAACTTGACAACGCTCTGGACTTGGAGGGACTCGCTCAGCACCGGGGTTCAATGTTCGGCGCCATTGGTAAGTGCCCGGTAACGCAAAAATCATTTGATGCAGCCCTTCTGAAGAAACTTGAGTCACTTGACAATACACGTCCAGTTTTTATAGAAGGTGAAAGCCGAAAAATTGGAAATATCACCCTGCCAGCAAAACTTTTTGGACAGATGAAATCCGGTCGGTCCATCCTTCTTGAGGCCTCCATCACAGCACGTGCAAGTAGAACAGTCGAAGAGTATATAGACAAGCACCCGGATTCGCGGGGAGAGATTCGGGAAACAATCTTGAAACTGAAAAGAGATCTGGGAAAAGCGAACGTCCAGAACCTGGTGGCGGAATTTGATCAAGAAAAATACCAGACTTGCTTTGAATTTATCCTTTTGAATTATTATGATCGGAAGTACGATTATTCTATGAATAGCATTGAATTTGAAGCGACAATATCATCGGAAAGCATTGCTCAGGCTGCCGTGGCGATCACCACTCACTTTAGCCGTTGAAAAGGCAATCAAGGACGCTCACCCTTAAAACCTGTTTGTGACCTATGTCACTTCTTGATTTTCAAATTGAACTGTCCCGGAAGAATCTGGTAAAATGGATTTTTTTGAAAGGATTGAGCCTGATTTATGCAGGTTTGATTCACATCTGGCTGGCAGCTTATCGCTTCAAAATTAAAAATGGGTGGTCGGCACAGGTAAGCGTCATCTCCATCGGAAACATCACTCTGGGAGGCACCGGAAAAACACCGATGGTCGATTGGCTTCTCTCTTTCCTGAATGAAAAAGAGGTGATACCCGCAGTCCTGACTCGTGGTTACAAAGCCAAGCGTACCGAAAAACTTCAGATTCTTAACCAAGAAACATCTCACAAGGAAGACCGGGTGCAATTTGGTGATGAACCCTGGTTACTCTTTCAAAATCATCCTCACATCTCCCTGTATATATCTCCAGACAGGATCGAATCGGCCAGGCAAGCACAAGCTCAGGCGGATATTCTCATTCTCGATGATGGAATGCAGCATTTAAGGCTAAACCGTGATCTGGAAATCATCTTAATTGATAGTGTCTCCGGCATCGGTAACGGCAAAATATTTCCATTGGGGCCTTTGCGAGAACCTATTCAAAGCCTTTCAAGGGCCGATGTTGTGGTCTATACAAAATCCAACCTTGTTCCTTCTCAAACTATCAAAAACCAGATTTGCGGTCACCTGCGTGAAGGGGTCAGACATTTTGATAGTGAATATCTTCCGAGCCAATTGCTTTCTTCCGCAGGTAAGCCACCCATATTGCCTGCCAGCCTGGAAAACAAGAAATGTCTGCTTTTTTCAGGTATTGGAAATCCCGCTGGATTTACCAAAACCGTCAGTAGCACTGGAGCTCTTGTTCAGGATCATTTAATTTTTGATGATCATCAAGAATACAATTCCGGAACAATCAACCGGCTCAAGCAATTTATCGATAGCTGTCCGTATGACTACCTGATATGTACGGAAAAGGACTGGGTAAAGCTGGAGACCTGGCAAAGTGAGCTGCGTGAGGTACACCGATTGAAGATGAAAATGGAGATTGATCCGGCTTTCAGCAACTTTCTAAATAATTGGTTTGACCAGAGAGCGCAAATTTAAAAAACACCTTGATTTATCAGGGTGTTTTT
>JABGPJ010000181.1 GCA_018645005.1 Deltaproteobacteria bacterium
CGCACGGTTCTGTGGGCAGTCGGGAGCTTTGCTCCCACTGACCCGATAGGAACGAGCGGCGGGGAGGGACGGGTATGCGATTGTTAACAACTATCAGATAAGACTGCGTTCCATGAACATGACGTCAAACGGCAGATGTTCAAATAGTTTTGTGATCCCCTCCTTGAAACCGATATTGGAATACCAATTCTTCAATTCATGCTGTTTTGCAATAATACCTATGCTGATATTTTTATATCCAAGAATTTTAGCTTCATGAAATGTATAATCAACAAGCATTTTCCCAAATCCATTATTTCTGTTTTCTGGAATAACAGCCAATCTTTCAAGATAACATAATTCAGGGTCTGCTTTCTCTAATGCGGCACATCCTATGTCTTTTCCTTTGGATTCAAGCATAAAATATATGACCCCTCTTTCAAAATCTGCATTAATCCACTCAGCAGTACAATTCGACGGATGTTTAGGACAATTGTTCTTATTGAGACCGAATCTATCAGCTACCGTCTGATACGAGTTTTTTATTATTCTTGTCAGAGTTTCGACATCTGCGATTGTTGTTCGTCTTATTTTCATTTCATTGGTTAATCAAGGTTTCTTGTTAACGCCGGTCTGAGCCGTGGCTTAGCCGAAGGTTGTTTTACAATGTTGATACCAGAATCACTGACCTTTAATCCACCAAAGGGCGATTGCCGTCGGCTCCAGATTTCTGTTGGGATTTTAACAATTCAAATGGTTGAATAGATTTTAATTCTAATTCTTCCTTATTCCTTGCGAAATAAAGATCCCATCTTAACTGTAAATTCATCCAAAAATCTTCAGAAACTCCAAATGCCCTTGATAGTCTTAGAGCAGTACTCGGTGTAATTCCACGGCGTTGATTAATGATTTCATTAATTCGCTGATAGGGGACATGAATAGCATTTGCTAAATCCCGTTGAGTTAATCCCATTGGAACCAAAAACTCTTCCAATAGCATTTCACCTGGATGTGTAGGTGTTCTATGTGTAGGTACTCGTACCATTTTTAATCTCCTAATAATACTTGATTAGTGATAGTCCACTATCTCAACTTCATCTGGACCACTGTCAGCCCATTTGAAACATATCCGATATTGATTGTTAATCCGAATGCTGTACTGGTCTAATCTATCATGTTTCAATGCTTCCAGCATATTTTTGGGAGGAACTGACAGATCAATTAGCGAAGTAACTGAGTCAGTTTGATCCAGTTTTCTGGAGGCAACTTTCCAAAGCACTGTTGGGCATTCTTTCCTAGCTTCTTTTGTCGACCTACCGTAAAATACGTCTTCTGTGCCTTTATTCTTAAAAGTTTTTACCATGAAATCACTGTATCACGGATACCATGCTATGACAAGTTTGTAATTTTAATATTATTTCAATTGATTAAATCATCCCAACGTGAATCTGAGCCGCGGCCAAGCCGAAAGCTGAACAATAATGATGTTGCCAAGACCACCAAATTTAAAGTCAACGAGGGGGCGATTGCCGTCGGCTCAAGATTTTTGTTGGGAAAAAATAAGCTCAATACATCATTCATTGGCTTGACAGTACTAAAAAGTACATGTACAGTTTTAAGTACAACATATCAAGGAGATTAATATGGACACCATATCATATACAAAGGCCCGTGAAAATCTAGCCAGCACTATGGAAAAAGTCTGCGATGACCACAATCCTTTAATAATAACCAGAAAAAGCAACCGTCCAGTGGTAATGCTTTCACTAGAAGATTACCAAGCAATGGAGGAGACTACCTACTTATTACGAAGCCCAAAAAATGCCAAACGTTTACTAGAATCTATAATCGAGCTGGAAAATGGTGAAGGATTAACGAAAGAGTTAATCGAATGAACATTAGATTTTCCAGCAACGCTTGGACTGATTACCTATACTGGCAAAAAACAGATAAAAAATTACTCAAGCGAGTCAATACATTAATTCGTGATATCCAGCGTCATCCACATGAAGGGATTGGTAAACCTGAACCATTAAAACATGGACTTTCTGGATATTGGTCACGTCGAATAAATGATGAGCATCGCATTGTATATAAATGTGAAAATGAAACAATTATGATTGCTCAGCTTCGATTTCACTATTAAACGGATTAATTACTCCCCCTCCATCTCCAAAAGTTTACCTTCCCAACGCTGAATTCACCGTCGGCCCACGTGGGACCTGACCGACACGGTAATGGGTTGTTTAACATTGGGTAAAGTATAAACCACAAAATGTGCGGGGCCGCCCAGTGAAATGACCTGTTCGGTGCTGACACCTTCACATCACTTGATTGTTTTTACGAAATGTATTGTCTCGGGAAGACAGGTTCCTCCCTACTGTCTAGCAGATTCCCTGTGGATGTGGGTCAAGCTGATATCAAGGAGTGTATCGCCGCTGTAGTGGTTGATTCCAGCGGGAAGGGTCGATTCATTACAGCCCAAAAGTTTCTGGAGCAGGTTAAAGACGGCGACAAACGAATCTACCTGGTCAATGGGAAACCCCTTGGAATCGTCAACCGACTACCCGCACCCGGCAGTTTCCTGGCCAATATTCACCAGGGAGCACGATGCGAGGCCGCAGAATTGAATCCCAAAGAGGAACTGATCATTCAAGCCCTCGCTCCTCTATTGAAGGAGATGGGACTATTCCTGGTCGGATTGGATATGATCGGAGAACAGATCACTGAAATCAACCTGACCAGCCCCTCGGCGGTTCGTCAGATTAACCAGGTGATGGGAAAAAGTGTCGAAAAAGAGATCGTCGCAGCTATGGTACGTCATGTCGACGCCCACAGCAATATTATTAACATGAGTGAGTATCGAAAAACCTCATAAGTCAAAGGCGCACGCAGGTTTATTTATTTCGGTTCTTCAGATTTCTGTGGTTGGATGAGCAGGGTTTGATATCCAGCCACAATTCTAATTAAGGTAGTCAGCCAGCAAAGAGCAGCAAAAACGTAGGCCAGGATTGGGAAATAGTCTGGTAAAAGACAAAAAAGTACGAGAAAGATTATTGTTTCCGTACCTTCAGTTAAGCCCTCCAGGTAATAAAGACCTTTTTGAGGATAGCGGACGCTTTTAATATTGCGTCTGGCTGCCATGACCGCAAAAGCCAGAAAACTTGAACCGGTGCCAATAAAAGCAAAAATCAATGTGGCAGCGGCCAGTGCATTCTGTTCAGGGTTGCTCAACGCAAAACCCCAAATCACCGCCGAATAAAAAATAAAATCCAGGGTGATGTCGAGAAACCCCCCGGCATCCGTTGGGGTTCCTAATCTGGCAAGGGTCCCGTCGAGACCGTCCAATGCTCGATTGGCAATAATAATGGCCAGGGCCAATAGATACATGTTGACCCATAACGCCGGAACTACCAATATTCCCACCAAAAAGCCGATTATTGAGACTTGATTGGCCGTCACACCCGTTTTATCAACAATGTCTGCGGTTTTTTCCAGAGCTGGCTTTGTCCATGCCAACGCCCATTTATCCAACATACTATTCCCCCTGGTTCGCCAGATTTATAATCTGTCCCTGTGGACAATCACGATGATCGTGAGATACCAATAAAGCTGGAATATCCATGCTCCTGATGGTTTCAAAGACAAACGACCGAATTTGATCCTTTAACTCCTGATCAAGCTTGGAAAAAGGTTCATCCAGCAGTATCGCTTCCGGTTCAGCCAGGAGGCTTCTCAAAAGACTGACACGAGCTCTTTGTCCTCCAGAAAGAGTCTCAGGATCTCTTTTTTCAAAACCGGACAGCCCGGCCTTCATTAGTGCTTCCCTGATTTTTTCTTTCTTTTCTGGCTTTTCCATTTCAGATGGCAGGGCAAAAGCCAGATTTTCAGCAATATTCATGTGGGGAAAGAGCAGGTCGTCCTGAAACAGAATTCCAATGCGCCGTTTTTCCATCGGAAGCGCAAGAATTGTCCGCTCGTTCAGGGAAACATCTCCACTGAGCACAAACACGTCAGCCAGATTCCCACAAATAGCAGACAAAAGGGTAGATTTCCCACAACCACTGGGTCCCATGATACTGGCAATTTCCCCTGGCTTAATTTCCAAAGAGAGAGAAGAAAACAGGGGCCTGCCATCAATATAAATTTGGACTGTCTCTAATTTGAGCATTTTTGCGTGATTGGCTTAAATTTGCATACCCTTTCTCTGACGAAAATAAAACCGGGGAATAAATAAAGCGCTTAAAAAAACCATCAACGGTGTTAATAGCTGGAATAGTGCATAAACAGAAACGATTCGTCTATCAGAGCCGCTTGCCAGGTTCACCGCTTCCGTGGTGATTGTATCAAACCGACCGGCCCCAATAAAAAGTGTGGGCAGGTATTGTGCAACACTGACAGAAAAGCCGATGGCCGCTGAAAACAGTACCGGCCGCATTAGCATTGGTAGCTTAACTTTAAGGAACGCCTGCCAGGGAGAGCGGCACAATGTCACCGCCACATCTGTTATTCTTTGATCATAACTACGATAAATGGGACCCAAACTCAAAAAAACATAGGGCAAAACAAACAACAGATGTGACCAGACCAGGCTGAGCCAGATGCCATCAAGACGTAAAATAACCAACGTCACCTGAACACCAAACAGAAAAGCGATTTGAGGAATTAACAAAGGCAGGTAGATCAACCAGAGGATTTTGGTCGTGTTGGTTTTCAACCCCCGTTTCAACATCAGAATTTCATTTTCAAGACACCCGATGACCAGAATGACAGCTAAGAAAGAGGCTGTAATTCCTGTGGATATTGTGTTCCAGATTGGTCCCCCTATTTGCAGAACCCCATTACGCCAAAATTGGGTGCTCCAGGTTGCAGGTAGAAAATCAGGAAACTGCCAACGCCAGGTAAAAGACCAGACCAGTAGAACCAGAATGACTCCGATTGAAACCCCGACAAGGGCTAAAACAAGAAAATTCGAAAGGGTTGAAAACAAAAAAAATCGGGACCGCCGTTGCCCGTTTATCAGCCAGCTTCTGAAAATCAACTTTACACCAGCCTCCAGCAAGTACAGCAGGCCGATACTGCTCACCACCAGCAGCAAGATCAGCGTTGCCCCTGCAGCACCCAGCAGGCGATACTCAAAATCAGGATCGTTAAACCATCTGAACACCTGAACTGCCATTGTGGGGGGAGCTGTGGGGCCTACCAGGAGAGCTAAATCCACAACAGAAAGGGAATAAGCCAGAACCGCAAAAAGTGCCAGGCGAATTTTAGGGTATAATTGGGGCAGGATGATCTTAATCCACACCTGGACGGTCTCATATCCCAGACTTCTTCCCACAGCTAAAGAGCGCCGGACATCTATGCGGCCGAGAGCGCCCAGAGACATCAAAATTAAAAACGGAATCTCTTTCAACACCATCACCAGCATCAGACTTATGCCATAGGCATCCTTCATCAGGCTCCAATCCGGTGGAACGACAAAGCCCGTCAGTCCCGGGGAGAGCAATCTTAGGACCCAACCGCTGGGAGCAGCTAAAAAAAGAAATCCGATGGCAAACGCTGCATGGGGAACAGCCAGCAGTGGAGCCAGTGCCTGATCCAGCAACCGCCAGAACTGATTATGATAACTGAAGGCAAAGAGAAAAAAAGTAAATATAAAAGCCAGGAGAGTCGCCCCAATCCCTGAAATCATAGTGGCAATCAGGGAGCTGTTAAATCCCGGATAGGAGAAGAGTCGAATCCAGTGTATCACTGAAAAGTGATTAAATCCGATAGACGGCATATAACCAAAAGCCTGTGTCCAGGTGCTGATCAGTCCAATCACAATAGCGGATAAAAAACAAACGAGTGTCACAATTGGGAAAAGTCCCAAACTGCTTATTTTTTTGTGATTTATTACTGGCGGATTCTCCATTCCCTACTTATGATAGCGGCGCAGCCAGGCTTTTTCCAAAGCGTCCACCCAACTGGAATCCGGTTCAAGCAGCACCTTTCCCAAGGCAGCGGGTGACAGGGTTGCAATCCCCAGGGGTAATTTATTAAACATTATTCGATCTTTTGCATTCAGCTTATCAACTGCCAGAACAGTCGGATCGCCCCAAATCGAAGGTTTGGCTTTGTGCAGTTGTGCCATGGGGGACATCAGATAGTTGGCAAAGACCATGGCACCCTCTTTTGCATTCGAATTAAATGGTATACCGACAAAATGAGTGTTGCCGATCGTTCCTGATTCATGCACATACGTCCTGACTGTATCTGGTAGCTCACCATTGGCAATGGCATTACTGGCATCATTCGGATTAAAACTCAGTGAGATAAAAATCTCACCATCATTCAACAGCTGTTTCATCTCGGGAGCACCATGTGTGAATGTTTTACCCTTGCGCCACATATAAGGGCGCAGCTCATCGAGAAACTCCCAAAGTGGCGCTGTTACCCGATTAAAATCAGCGAGTGCCACCGCTTGATATAGGGGAGTTCTGTCAGTTGCGAGCTCCAACAAAGCTTGTTTAATAAAAGTGGTTCCATGAAAACTGGGTGGTGCTGGATAGGTCACTCTGCCTGGATGTTCTTTAGCAAACTTCAGGAGTTGTTTCATTCCAGACGGATGCCAGGTAACCCGTGCCGTATCGACCATAAAAACCAACTGAGCCATTCCCCAGGGGGCTTCCATATGATCAACGGGCGTTGTAAAGTCAAAAAGAACAGTAGGTTTATTCTCAGTATCCACAAAACGATAATTGGGCAGTTTTTCGGTGAAGGGCCCTGAAAGCAGCTGATTTTTTTTCATGGCTTTAAAGTTTTCACCATTAATCCACATTAAATCCACACTACCGCCGCTGGTTCTGTGGGCTGATTTTTCAGCTAAAAGACGATTGACCACGTCACCAATGTCAGTTATTTTTACATGCTTAACCACTACACCATACTTCTGTTTAACCTCGGTCGCTGCCCAGCGTATATAGTTGTTTACCCTGCTGGATCCTCCCCAGGCATTAAAATAAATTGTTTGCCCTCTGGCTTTTTTCGTTATCGCAGGCCATTCATCAGCATGCACGGCAACCGATCCCAGAGTCATCAGCGATAAAACCAGAATTTTTAACATCGTGTTCATTATGGTCTCCTTATTAGCCGGTAAAAAACTAATGAATTACCCCGCCGCAAGCGGCGGGGTATCAGAAAAGCATTCTTTACTGGATCCCGGCTTTCGCCAGGATAATATAACGCCGTAAGCGGCGGGGTATTGAATCCAAGCTTCGCAATAGACAAGTGCCAGGTTTGAATAAATTTTCCATTAAATAGCTAACTGCAAATTTCTTACCTAATAAATTGTTCTTTCCAGAGAACTAGACCTTTTGTTATTCTACCCCCTTTACCATTCTTTGAAACCGTCTTCCATCAATCCGAATCAAGAAACCGTGCTTTAGGGATATCCCCTGCAACAAAACTGGCAAAGAAAGAATCCGTTTTAATGCTTCTAAAGCCTACTTATACATTTATGCCGGCTATTTTACAACCACGCTGAAGTAAATGAGGAGCAGAAATAACTGCGCCGCTCATTTTCGCCATATCCGCACAGAGTACGCTGGCAAAGCACTATTTTGGGCCTGGTATAAAACTTGCTGAATATAGGGTGTCTTCTGAACTGAAACCGTTCATAAAAAGAGCAAACTATGATAAATAAAAAAACTTTAAAGTTGGGTTTGGTCATATTTCTGATTGGCTTGATTGGCCTCGTATTTTTCTTCGATTTACAACAATTTCTCACCTTGAATTATCTGAAGAGCCAGCAACAGATATTGGTCGATTACTATCACAGCAACACCGTTTTTACTATTGTCATCTATTTTGTTGTCTACGTTGTCGCAACTGCCCTGTCAATCCCTGGAGCTGCGGTACTCACCCTGTTTGGTGGTGCTCTGTTTGGTCTTCTCACCGGAACAATTATCATTTCCTTTGCCAGTACGCTGGGTGCTACATTAGCCTTTCTAACCTCTCGATTTTTATTGCGGGATTATGTGCAGACGAAGTTCGGGGATCATTTAGAAACAATCAACAAAGGTATTCAAAAAGAAGGGGAGTATTATCTGTTCACTTTACGTCTAATTCCCGTTTTCCCTTTTTTCCTGATTAATCTGGCCATGGGATTAACGCCCATTGCGCTTATTAAGTACTACCTTGTCAGTCAAATAGGGATGTTACCCGGAACCATCGTCTATGTTTTTGCAGGTACACAACTGGCGCAAATAGACTCTTTACAGGGCATCTTATCCCCCGGATTGCTGATTGCTTTCACACTTTTGGGTCTGTTTCCTCTAGTGACAAAAAAAGGAGTGTCTCTGATCAATGCAAGTCGACAGTTAAAAAAATTCATCAAACCCAAGCATTTTGATTATAATGTTGCTGTGGTTGGCGCCGGCTCTGCAGGTTTGATAACCGCTTACATTTCAGCAGCTATAAAAGCCAAAGTGGTTCTGATCGAAAAAGATAAGATGGGGGGCGATTGTCTCAATACGGGGTGCGTTCCCAGCAAAGCACTCATCCGTACAGCTAAAATGCTCTCTTATGCGAAACGTTCCCAGGATTTTGGCATACAGCAGGCGACTGTTGATTTTGATTTTAAGCAGGTGATGGAACGGGTCCAGAAGATAATTGAGAAAATTGAACCCCACGACTCTGTAGAACGATATGAAGAGCTTGGTGTAAACTGCCTCTCGGGTGAAGCCAGGATTCTGGATCCCTATCGCATCAAGGTGGAAGGCCGTATCATTACGACCCGGAATATTGTGATTGCAAGTGGGGCCTCTCCTTTTGTTCCCCCCATACCGGGGATTGATAAAATCAGCTACCTGACCAGTGATACGCTGTGGAACATACGCGAACTGCCGGCACGACTTGTGGTTTTGGGCGGAGGTCCTATAGGCTGCGAAATGGCTCAGGCCTTTGCCCGTTTTGGATCGAAGGTATCCCAGGTGGAAATGGCCCCTCAAATTTTGATCAGGGAAGATGAAGAGGTCGTCAACCTGGTCACAGAACGGTTTCAAAAAGAGAATATCGATGTTTTAACAGGTCACCGGGCCAAAGAGTTTATTCTGGAGGGAGAAGAGAAAGTGCTGCTTTGTGAATTTGAAGGCAGAGACGTGCGCATTCCCTTTGATGAAGTGATCGTTGCGGTTGGCCGCAAAGCCAATACGAAGGGTTTTGGACTGGAAGAGCTTGGCATTGAGCTGACAAAACCCGGCACCATTGAGGTTGACCCCTACCTGCGAACAAACTATCCCAATATTTATGTCTGCGGAGATGCCGCCGGCCCCTATCAATTTACCCATACTGCGACGCATCAGGCCTGGTATGCATCCGTTAATGCCCTGTTTCGCCCTTTTAAACAGTTTCGCGTTGATTATCGGGTGATCCCCTGGTGCACTTTCACCGATCCGGAAGTTGCCAGGGTCGGTTTAAACGAAAAGGACGCGCAGCAGAAAAATATTCCTTATGAAACAACTGTTTTTGAGTTGGAAGAGTCAGACCGTGCCATTGCTGACAGTGAAGATCATGGATTCCTGAAGGTCCTGACGGTTCCCGGGAAAGATAAAATTCTCGGCGTCACCATCGTGGGAGGTCATGCCGGGGACCTGATAGCTGAATTTGTACTGGCTATGAAACAGGGTTTGGGCCTGAATAAAATTCTCGGTACCATTCACATTTACCCCACTCTGGTTGAGGCAAACAAATCTGTTGCTGGAAACTGGAGAAAAAACCACGTTCCCGAAAAGGCACTTCGTTTTCTGGAAAAGTTTCACACCTGGCGAAGATAGGAGAAAAAATGCGACTCAGACATTTTTATTACCTGTTCGGATTGTTGTTTTTTGTTTTACTGGTCAAGCCTGCACAGGGATTTGACCACAGTCACCAAAAACTGGACAGCATTCTAAAAGAAGCTGTCGTGACGATCGGACCGAAAAGCCAGGTCCGTTATGCCACCCTTAAAGAAAATCCTCAAGTCCTGAATGAATACCTGAGTGAAATTGAAAAAGTTCCCCTTTCCCAGTACGAACAGTGGTCAGAACCGAAGCAGATCGCCTTCTTGATCAACGCCTATAATGCCCTGACCATCAAGCTGATCTTAAGCAAATATCCCGATCTGTCATCGATCAAGGATTTAGGCGGGTTTTTTTCCGGACCCTGGAAAATCGAGTTTTTTACTCTCTTCGGAGAAAAAAGACATCTGGATTACATCGAACATGGACTGTTAAGAAAACAGTTTACTGAGCCTCGCATTCATTTTGCGCTGGTTTGCGCCTCAATTGGTTGCCCTGCTTTGAGGAACGAAGCGTTTGTCGCGGAACGATTGGATTCCCAGCTAAACATTGCTATGAAACGCTTTCTCAGGGACAAGGATCGCAATTTTTTCAACCTTGAGACAAATACACTGGAAATCTCCTCGATTTTTAAATGGTTTAAGGGGGATTTTGTAAAAACGCAGGGATCGGTTAAGGCGTTTATCGCACCCTGGATAACAGATGATATCTACCTAAGACTGCGTATTCTCGACGAAGGGACGGACATTGACTATCTCGACTACGATTGGAACCTTAATGATGCCAAATAGGTAACAGAAAATTGGACCAGACAGACACAACTCTGGAAAGCAGCAACCAGTCACGGCGCATAAAAAGAGAAATCAAAACCACTGTCGTGATGATCAAACTCTTTTGCAGGAAGAAACACGCTGAAAAGGAGCTTTGCCCCGACTGTACGGATTTAATGAACTATACCCTGCGGCGAGTTGATAAATGCCGTTTTGCGCTGAATAAACCAACCTGCGCCAACTGCACCGTTCACTGTTTCAAACCTTTTTACCAGGAAAAAATCAGGCAGGTCATGGCGTTTTCCGGACCGCGAATGAGCTACCGACATCCGCTACTGACGATTTTCCATCTTCTGGATAAATTGCGAAAACCAGCTGCACAGATCCCTCACAAGAAAGCCAAAGATATTTGATCCAGGTGATTCCCAACCGGGTCGGAAAGGCCCCGTTCCGGTATCTTTTCATTGGATGTTAAACCAGAGGCGCTTGCAAAAAACATTTAAAGAAGATTATGATGATAGAGATAATGGCTTAAGGGTTCGGGAACGTAACTATTCACTAGATTTCCGGAAACAGTCTCCGTTGAGTTAAACAATGAGATTATTCTACACCAAGTCTACGAAACGAAGCTATTGAATTAAAACGATCATTTGGAATTTCTCTCTTTAATGGGCGGAGGAAAAATATAATGCGAGAACCTGGATTCAACACCAAAGCGATACACGGGAGTACGCCAAAACCCGACGTCCATCGCGCAATCCGTTTTCCAATCTATTCCGGAGTCGCTTATGATTTCGAAAGTGCGGAAAACATCGAAGGGGCGTTTACCGGTCGGATACCGGCACATATCTATTCCAGAAGCAGCAATCCCACAGTAGCGGCCTTTGAAAGTAAAATGACCTCATTGGAAAACGGACATGGTACCGTCGCACTGTCATCCGGGATGGCTGCAATCAGCAACACGCTCTTGAATCTTCTCGAAAAGGGTGACAATATTCTGGCTTCCAACTATCTGTTTGGCAACACGTACTCACTGTTTATGCATACCTTGCCGAATTTTGGGATTGAAACCCGGTTCGTGGACATTACCCGGCCGGATACAATTGAACAGGCGCTAGATGGCAGAACCCGGCTTATTTTTTTTGAAACCATATCCAATCCCCAAATGATCGTCCCGGATATTGTTGAACTGGTGGATATCGGGAAATCAAACAACCTAACGGTCATCGTTGATAGTTCTGTAACCTCACCCTATCTGTTTCAGGCGAGTGAATATGGTGCAGATATTGTGATTCACTCAACCACCAAATTTATTTCCGGGGGGGCGACCAGTGTCGGGGGTGCCATTATCGACCTGGGAAATGCCAATTGGAGCAACTTCCCCAGCCTGCAGAAATATCACCACCTGAAACAGGATGCGTTTCTGGCACGGCTGCGCAAGGAGGTCTATCGAAATTTTGGGTCCTGTATGTCTCCCCAGGCTGCCCATTTTCAAAGCCTTGGCCTGGAAACACTTTCGTTGAGAGTGGAAAAAAGTTGTGCCAACGCCATGACAGTTGCTAAATTCCTGGAGCAAAAACAAGACGTCACCACGGTCTTTTATCCCGGACTCGATTCATCTCCCTTTCATGAAATCGCTCAAAAACAGTTTAATGGACATTTTGGCGGAATTTTGAGCTTCGAATTGGAGAATAAAGAAACATCCTTTAAATTTATCAATGCACTCAAACTTATTCGCTGCGCAACGAATTTAAATGACAATGTTTCTTTGATTATCCATCCGGCGTCGACTATCTATGCCGATTTCACCCCGGAACAGACAAGCGAAATGGGCATCACTGACAAACTCATAAGGTTGTCTGTTGGAATTGAAGATGTTGAAGACTTGCTCTACGACATCGATCAGGCATTGCGCTGTGTTGCATAAACGACTGATAACAGTGAAATAAGGGGACCAGCAAGCACAAATAAACTTCGCCCCCCACACAATATTAAAACAGGAGAGCAGTGTGGACTATAGTGATGAACAAATTGAGCGGTATAGCCGCCATATCATTTTAAAAGAGGTCGGCCTGGAAGGCCAAATGAAAATCTCACAAGCGAAGGTCCTCGTGATAGGCGCTGGTGGTCTGGGATCTCCGGTCCTTTTGTATCTGGCAGCTGCCGGAATCGGCAAAATCGGGATTGCGGACAATGATGTGCTCGACATCAGCAACCTGCAAAGGCAGGTGATCCATTCAACTCCTGACTTGAACAGGCCGAAAGTCGATTCGGCCAAAGATAGAATAAACGCTCTCAATCCTGACGTGCTGGTAGAAGCCATCAATGGATCGATAACAGCTGATAATATTCTGGGGATTATAGAAAATTATGACTTCGTGATTGACGGGACCGATAATTTTGCCTCCAAGTTTTTGATCAACGATGCCTGCGTGATAGCTGGTAAACCGTTTTCTCATGGCGGTATCTTGCGGTTTCATGGTCAGACACTTACGGTGGTTCCCCCTGAATCAGCCTGTTATCGCTGCGTCTTTATAGAACCACCGCCACCGGATTCGGTCCCAACCTGCAGCCAGGCAGGGGTTTTAGGCGTCATGGCGGGTGTCCTGGGCACTTTACAGGCCAACGAGTGTCTAAAGTATATTCTGAATCAGGGCGATCTGCTGACGAATAGACTCTTGATATTTGATGCACTCAAGACAAGTTTCACCGATGTGAAACTGAAAAAAAATCCCAAATGCCCCGTATGTGGCGAAAATCCGACCATTAAGAGCTTAACAGACTATGAACAGGCTATCTGTGATATTAAGTCCTGACACTTCTGAACGGTCCAGGTCATCTAAGGCGACATGCCCATATTCGGCGCAACGCTGAATGAGCAGAAAAGATGAAAATCTCAAAAGCGATCGTCGCAGAAATATTAAAGCAGGCGCAGACAGAGGCCCCGATCGAGTCCTGTGGTTACCTTGCAGGAAACAACAATCAGGTTCATAAATTCTTCCGGATGAAGAATGTCGACCAGAGTCCGGAGCATTATTCCTTTGACCCGCAAGAGCAGTTTAAAATATTAATGGAGGCCCGGGAGAAAAAACTGGATCTGATTGCGGTGTACCATAGTCACCCGCAAACTCCTGCCAGGCCATCCAAAGAAGATATACGGCTGGCTTACGATTCTCAGATCAGCTATGTCATAATTTCCTTAATAAATGACCCTCCCGATATTAAATCATTCAAAATAAAGGGCGGAATCGTCAATCCGGAAGTTTTGGAAATCATATGAAATTTTACCAGCTACCACAGAATTTGCCCGCAGAAATTAATTTATTAGAGGCGGCCATTGCTGATTTTAGAAAGGGCCAAATCCATCCGATCAAATTTCGCGCCTTGCGAGTCCCGTTTGGTATTTACGAGCAGAGAGAACAAAACACATTTATGATTCGAATCAGAGCGACCGCAGGCGGGGCAACGCCTGAGCAGTTAATCCGTGTGGCCAGCCTGGCCAGAGAGTATGGTAAGCCCATTATTCACCTGACAACCCGCCAGGAAATGCAGCTGCACGATATCAAACTTGATGATGCACCCCTGATTATGCGGGAGCTGGTGAAAGTCGGACTTTCCTGTAGGGGCGGCGGTGGCAATACAATCCGTAACGTGATGGCCTCCTTCGATTCGGGAATCAATCCTTTTGAGGTGTTTGATGTGACACCCCACGCCATTGCTCTGAGTAGTCACCTGCTCAGTGACTCTGACTCGTGGAATCTACCCAGGAAGTTTAAAATCTGTTTCTCAAATTCAGCTCAGGATCACACTCTGGCAGTCTTCAACGACCTGGGATTTATCGCCAGACTCAAACACGGAAAAAGGGGGTTTCAAGTTTGGGTCGCAGGCGGCATGGGCTGCAGGCCCCGATTAGGCAGACTTTTGCACGATTTCATTCACGAAGATAAAGTCCTGCACGTTTATTTAGCCATTAAGCAACTGTTCTATGCTCACGGCAACAGAAAAAACAAAAACTCCAACCGCTTGAGGTTCTTATGGGATGAGTTGGGAGAAGATAGATTTCTGGAAATTTATCGGTGCGAGTTTGATCAGGTTGAAAGCGGCTCTGAGCTCAGTTTGAAATTGGAAGAGGTGGAAAATGGTAGGAATGTGAAAAACCTCACTCCGATCCCTGTCTCTGGTAACAGCTTTGAGACATGGAAAGGAAGATTTGTCTCCGCTCAAAAGCAACCGGGGTTAAAAAGTATTCAAATTCCCTTTAACCGAGGCGATATCAGTGCCGATGATGCGATAACCCTGGGCCGTCTGTTGACCTCCTTCGGCAGTAATGTGCTGCGCTTTACAACACGCCAGAATATTCAGCTTCGAAACATTCCCCAGGAATTTCTGGGTCACATATTTAAAACGGTTTTACAACTCGACACTTTGTCTGCCAGCCCGGGCATCGTTGGCAACCTCATTTCATGTAAGGGGGCAAAAACGTGCACAGCCGGGATTTGCTTTTCCCAGGATGCCGCTCAAGCGATTCAGCAAAAACTGACTCATTCCGGTTCAGAGTTGGAGCTGCCAGACGAACTGAACATCAATATTTCGGGTTGCCCAAATTCTTGTGGACAACACCATGCCGCCGATCTGGGTTTCTCCGGCAAAGTAGCCAGAAAAAATGGCAGGACGTTCCCGGCATATTGGGTCTATGGTGGTGCAAGCCCTAACTCCACGGCACCTCGCTTTGCAGAAAAGACAAGTTGGGTTCCGGCCAAGGCGCTGCCGTCAGCCATCCAGGATATACTGGAAAAATACAATACTCAAAAAACAGGGTATCCCCATTTCGCCGAATATTTTATTAACGGAGGGCAGAAAGACATCTTCAATATATGCGAGAAATACCAGCGAGAGATGCCCACTTTTACTGAAAATAGTGACTATTACACCGATTGGGGTACCAGAACGCCTTTTACGACGGTTCATCTGGGCCATGGTGAATGCTCGGCAGGTGTCTATGACATGATTGAAGTCGAGATGGAAGCCATTCAATTGAACCAGCAAAAAGCTTCTGCTTTGAAAACCGGAGATGAACTTCAAGCAACCCTGTGGGACATTGTCTATTCAGCAGCCAATATGTTGTTGATCACACGGGGAGTTGATCCAGGGACCGAAGATGAGGTTTTTGGAGAATATTTCAACCACTTCTTTGATACCAATCTGATATCTGAATCATACAAAGGGATTGTAATTGCTGCACAAGGAAAGAATTTAACCTTGTTAGAGCAACAAAAAGAGAGGGTTTACGAACTCGGTGATATCATGATCCAGTTGTACCACAAAATGGATAACTCGATGCGATTCCCGGGCGAGCATGAAAGCAACTCCGCTGCCGCTGCTGAAAACCTTGCAGCTGTTCCATTAGCAACAAAAGACAATCAAATTGACAAGACCAGAGATCTCAGGGGAGTCGCCTGTCCCATGAATTTTGTGAAAACCAAAGTGGAACTCGCGGGTATGTCATCGGCGCAGGTCCTGGAAATCTTATTGGACGATGGCGAACCCATTGATAATGTCCCACGGTCTGTCATCAGCGAAGGGCACACTATCCTGTCACAGGAAAAGACCGACGACTATTGGACCGTGGTGATCAAGAAAGTGTAGTAAAGTGGCCGCTTTGATAACGGAATTGATAGACATTGCCTTCGTTGTAACGCCTGATGAACCTGAAACATCCATTATTTGTCGATTTTAAACTCGGTATGCGATCCGAGGGGGAATACGGTTATCGTTTAGATGACGGGCCTTATTTCATCACATGGCCATTGGTGTATGTCCTGAAAAAAACAGGTGTGACCCCAAATCAAATCTGTCTTTTGTCATTTTTATCAGGCACTGTTTTTCTTGCAGGGTTACTGCAAAATTATCCCCTCACCAATCATTACCTGCTGATTCTTCTTTTGGGGCTGAGAATCCTTTTCGATTGTATTGATGGCCAGCATGCGCGCTACTCCAGACAAACCACAAATTTGGGAGCGCTCTACGATCTCGCTGCTGATTTTGTTTTTACCGTACTTCTTTTTATTACCCTTACTTACCTTTTAATCGTTCAAAATAGAGTTGAACCGCTTCTGGCCATCCTGATCTGCCTGATTGCTTTTTTATCATTCGTTGTAACCGCGACTGTCCACTCCTATTTAGTACTCTTACAAGAGTCAACTGAACTCCCCCCATTGGTGATTAAGGAAAGGTTTATGAGTAGCCTGCCAGACGATTGTCCTCAAAGCCCTGCTTACACAAGAAAACTGAACTTGTTTAATAGATTGTTTGGTGTGACCTGGCGTCCGGTGTCATTGGTTGTGACGTCTGTTCTGAGGAAAAACATCCCGCAAAAAAACATGGTATTTTTGCTCCATTCCCTTTCACTGACTGAATACGGAATGCACCTGGTGATTTTGTGGGTTATCGTGCTGACCGGATCCCCACTGCTCTATTTTTTGATATTTGAGATAATACTCTTTGGACTCACGATCATTTTATTGTCACCCTATATTCAAGTCAGGACAACCGTAAATTGAACATAGGCTATCAGCCTCAGACCCGTAACACTCAAATTCAAGTTATAAAAATTAGAATCCGATTGTAACTATTCACCATATTTCTAGAGCCGAGGGGATTATGATACAAAACGATGGAAAACAGGACGTTTTCCCAACGCGTTTCTGACGAAACACTTGGCTCCAAGGATGGATTCATATGTGTTTTGAATCATGGTCCCCTTGGCGGAGGGTGAACTGAATGGATACATCCGATTTTAGAATTGTAATGACCATCGCTCAAAAAATAACCCCCAACCATATTGCCTGTATTCAACATCCGACACGTCCATACCCAACCCCGCAAGAATCTAGTTATTTAGTTACTTAAAGACGTCCCCCTTTTATTGGATATCCCCTTTTATCTTGACACGAAAAAGTTGATTTCTTATCATCTATCATCTCAATTCGATAATTCGGACAAAAAAGGGAAGAACAATGACTGACGAAGCACTAGCAAAAGCGATTAATCTGCCATGTTGGAGCGGACCTGTTTCTCCACAGCCACTCGGTGGAGGTATTACCAATTTAAATTATGTCGTCGAGGACGGCGGGAAAAAGTATGTTGCGCGCATTGCTGACGATATTGTTCTTCATCAGATCATGCGTTTTAACGAACTGGCAGGAAGTAGGGCAGCCAGCGAAAGCGGCATTTCGCCTCAAGTTATATTTGCGGAGCATGGCGCGTTAGTGATTGAATTTATTGAGGGCAAAACCCTTGCCAACGAAGATATTCAAAAACGGGAGACTCTTGAGCGAATACTACCCATCATAAAAATTTGTCATCAGGATGTGAAAAAGTATTTAAGGGGTCCGGTTCTCTCATTCTGGGTCTTTCATGTGGTTAATGATTATGCCCTGACCTTAAAAAATGCCAACAGCCGTATGCTACCAGAACTGCCCCGACTTCTGACAGCTGCCACTCAATTGGAAAAAGCGGTTGGCGCCATCGACATTGTCTACGGACACAACGATTTGCTGGCGGGGAACTTTATTGACGACGGATCAAAGATATGGCTTATCGATTGGGACTATGCCGGGTTCAACAGTCCTCTTTTTGATCTCGGAGGAATTGCTTCGAACTGTGAGTTAAGTTTGGCGGATGAAGAGTGGTTATTGGAAAACTATTTTGAAAAACCTCTTCATAATGAATTGAGACATCAGTATTTTGCCATGAAATGTGCTTCTCTGATGCGGGAATCCATGTGGAGCATGGTATCCGAAATCTATTCAACCATTGACTTTGACTACCCTAAATACACCGAGTCAAATTTAAAGGCTTTTGATGAAAAGTTTGAAATATTTTTGTCAATGTAAAGTATCTGGTGCTTTGATTAAGGGTCGGCTCAGAAATTAGTTCACATTCTGTTTGCAAAATGTCCAGTGCTTTTAGGACTTTTGAAAACAGATTATGTGAAGTTATTTATGAACGATCCCTAAGGGTCGGCTCAGAAATTAGTTCACATTCTGTTTGCAAAATGTCCAGTGCTTTTAGGACTTTTGAAAACAGATTAT
>JABGPJ010000123.1 GCA_018645005.1 Deltaproteobacteria bacterium
CACTTGAATGGGAAACACTTGACTAATTTTTGAGCCGACCCTTAATGAATTGAATAACTGACACGCAGGCTGAATGTGATGGAAAATGATCTTTTTTGAAAATCAGGGCAAAATAATATTTTTTTATCGCTGACAATTTAACAACATATTTCCAAATCCCGAATATAGGTCAAATCGTGAGCAATATAGCAATCGAAAAGACGATACGCATTTTAGTGGCTGATGATGACCACGCCATTTTAAATACTTATCAACCTATTTTTTCTTTAGCTCGGGAAAAGAAGGATGCGCAGTCTTCAGACCTAAACACTCTGGCCGGTTCAATTTTCGGTACCCAGGGTGATGCCCCTCTATTTGCCAATTCGCCCTTGCCTGAGTTCTCATATGAAATTGTGCAATGCTGTCAAGGAGATGAGGCAGTGAATATGGTGAAAAACGCACGGGAAGAAAAACGGAATTTTGCCGTGGCGTTTCTCAATGAACGGATACCAACGGGGCCTGATGGACTTTGGGCTGCAGAGCAAATCAGAACCATCGATCCTGATATCGAGTTGGTCATCATGACCCGAAATTCGGATTTACATCCGGAAGAGGTCACACACCGGGTTCCCCCTCTTCATAAACTGCTCTACATGCAAAAGCCGTTTCATCAACAGGAAATTATGCAGTTTGCAGCAGCCCTGGGAGAAAAATGGCTGACAAAGCGTGATTTAGAGCAGGCCAATAACGATCTGCTATTTGCAAACAAGGACCTGCAAACAGAAATCAATGCCCACAAATTGACTGAGAATAAATTGCTTAAGCGGGAGATACAATACCGCACAGTGTTAGAATCGCTTCCGGATCCGGTTATGGTATGCGATAATGAGCGACGGGTAACCTATTTGAATTCCGCATTCTCCAGAGTGCTTGGCTGGAATTTGGATGAGACGCGCGGACAGATCTTGGAGTTTGTACCCGATGATCAACTCCCTGAAAACAGTTTGATATTCGAAAAGATCAGACAAGGCAAAACCATATCCGGCGTTGAAACATTCTTGTTAACCAAAGACGGGGATCGTATAGCAGTCAGTATCAGTGGTGCCAGTTTTTTCGACGACCAAAGAACACTGCAAGGTGGAATCATCACCATTCAAGATATTACCGAACGCAAAAAAAATGAAGATGAAGTCCGGTTCATTGCTTTTCATGATACATTGACCGGGCTTCCTAATCGCAAGTCGTTTTACATGCGTCTCGAAGACAAGCTGGCGAATTCACCCCGACGGGGTGAAGGTGAACGGCGTCAGGAAATTGAGGTAAGCTGCGCGCTCTTGTTTCTGGATTTGAATAAGTTTAAATATGTCAATGATTTGTTAGGACACGATGCGGGTGATGAATTATTAAAAATCGTTGCCGCACGTATTCAGTCCTGTATGCGTAAAAACGATTATCTCTTTCGGTTCGGTGGTGATGAATTCACAATCATCCTGGGCGACCTCAAACATAGCAGCGATGTAGCCAAAGTGGCAGAAAAGGTTAAAGAGGCCATTTCCCGCCAGATTATCATCAACGGACACGATTTATCCATCAGTACCAGTATCGGAATTAGTATGTATCCTGAGGATGGAGAGGATGTGGAAACCCTGGTCAAAAACGCAGATATGGCCATGTACGCAGCCAAAAATACCAAAGAAGGATATCACTTTTTTACTGAAGAGATTAATAGAGCAGTATTGGAACGAATGAAGATGGAAAACAGTCTGCGCACAGCCCTTCATGATGACCAATTCAGGGTATACTATCAGCAATTGGTGGATAAATCAGGTCGTATTGTTGGCGCGGAAGCTTTGGTACGGTGGTTACATCCCGAAATGGGTCTGATCAAGCCGGCTGAATTTATGCCATTGGCAGAGGAAACAGGGGCCATTGTACCCATTGGAAAATGGGTGCTACACACGGCTTGTGAACAGGTTAAACGCTGGCACGATATGGGGTATGAGGACTTCTATGTGGTCGTTAATCTGTCTCCACGACAATTTACGGAACCAAATCTGGTTGAAACTGTCGAGCAAGCACTCCAAATGGCCGAAATCCCCCCCCATTGTCTTAAGCTGGAAGTCACGGAGAGTAGCATTATGAATGATCCGGGCCAGGCATCGGAGACGATACAACTTATTCGAGACAAAGGAATTCATTTTGCCATTGACGACTTTGGAACGGGTTATTCGTCTCTCAGTTACCTGAAAAAGTTTCCAATTGATTCATTAAAAATCGATCGCTCGTTTGTAAAAAATACACTCTCCAATAAAGATGATCAGAATATCATCAAGACAATAGTCGCAATGGCTGCCAGTCTGGACATGAATACCGTTGCCGAAGGAGTTGAGAACATAGATCAGCATGAGTTTCTGATTAGTCAGGGATGTCAAACGATTCAAGGCTACTATCATGGTCGGCCGATCTCTGCCAAGAAATTCGGAGCCTTATTAGATGGGTAGCAAACTCTTGCTTAAAAGGGAGAAAAGCTATCTATCTTGTATCTTCACTTATTCATAGTTTTTTCAAACAGCTTGATTAGATGTTTTCTCATGGAGGATTCCAGTCTGAAATGGGTTGAGTGGCACTCATTGCATTTTTGATCGAAGGCCTGGTCAGCAGTGTAAGCCAATCAAAAAACTTTATCATTTGAAAAACCAGGAAAAAGGAGCTATTTATGTTTGACTTAGAATCTATAAAAGCTTTGCCAACAAAAGAGGTCCTGCCGATTACTAGTGACACAATCAAATATCTTAATGCAATCAAAAAT
>JABGPJ010000131.1 GCA_018645005.1 Deltaproteobacteria bacterium
AATACCAAAATCTATTTCCATAACATTTCCCTCCAATAATATGGTTTAAAATATTACACTTCTGGTTTTTATCATAAAGCTACTCATCAAAGCCGCACCGATTCCTCAGGCTCTTTCTTTATTTATGCCAACAGTTCCTCCAATTCTTTCGCAGTCAGCTTTGAAAGGCCCAAAGTTTCCATTGTGCGCTTGGCTTCACCCAGATAGTCCCGATTCATCAACAGAGAAGCCAGTGTGATCACCGCCGAAATAATCGGTGTGGCCACCCCGATCTGTTCCCCAAGCTTCTGGAATAACACCAGAGCGTACCCCACATCCTCATTGAAATACCGGTAATCCAGATCACTCGGGGCTTTGACACCTTCGAAACCCGGTGCAGTATTAAATCCGGTGTCATACGTGGCTTCCAGCATGTAGCCCTGGATGACACCCATTTCCGGATCGGGAAGAACGTCCACATTCAGTTTTTTCCCAATGGCAATCCGTTCCTTATCAACCGCTTCGATCAGCCTACCTACCGTCGGAGTGACGCCATCCTGATAAAAGTCGAATTCATAGTCGGAACGTTCGATTGCTGCGACATTCATGAGCGTAATTGCAGGATGGATGACCGGATTGCCGTTCTGCAAGCTGGTCTGGAGGACATTCTTTGCCGCGCTCATCGCCGGATAGACATCGCGTATCTGCTCTAAGACATAATGGGTCTTTCGTGCCGGAACAGCCGCCAGTAACAACCCGCCTTTGAGCTTGTTAAAAATTCTGATTTTGCCCGGTTCAAGCAATCGCACAGCATACGGCAGCGTCGACGTTTCCGCCACCAGAATTTCTTCATCGCGAATTCCCAGCCCCGCACTGTTTTTAAACTCGATAGCGCCCCCGCACGAACTCGGGCACACAATCACGATCTGTCCTGGCTTGAGGTAAGGCCTGCAAACTTCGCCAAAGGGTTTGGTGCTGTACGCCGGGCCCACGGCATATACTATCTCAGCTCTATCCAATGCTTTTTCAATCTCATGCCCGGCATAGGCTACAGCTTGAAATCCTTCAAGGACACCCTCGCAATTGAGACCGCCATTGTTCTGGACAGCCTTGATACTCTCAGGAAACTGTTCAAAGTCAAACAGACTAACCTCATGTCCGTGGGCAGCACAGTCAAATGCCATTGCGCAGCCCCCGTTTCCCGAACCCAAAACAGTGATTTTCATAATATCGTTTCCCTCCGGATTTCTTTGATGCTCTTTAAGCAAAACAGATGAAAATTGTATCTATTTAGCACCCCTCCGGAATCGAGAGGGTATTGATTTAAAACGATGGAAAACAGGACGTTTTCCCAACGCGTTTCTGACGAAACACTTGGCTCCGTGGATGGATTCATGCGTGTTTTAAATCATAACCCTCTCGATGGAGGATATATTGAATAGTTACTTAAAATTATCATGGTAGTTAAATTCATGCATGAAAAAATTCTTCCAATTATTTGTAAAAGGAAAAATTCAAAAGATAATTATACCTTATAAGATATATTGTCAAGCAAAAAATTCTTTATTACATAGATTGAGCCTAATGCCCCGCCGCTTGCGGCGTCGAGTCATCACGGTGAAAGCCGGGATCTAGTAAAGAACGCGCTTCTGATACCCTACCGCATGCGGCGGGGTAGTTAATTGTAAATAAATAGGTTTTTGAGCAGAAGGAGATATGAGGGGATATCCATCATCCGGAAAAACGGTCTTCTTTTCGGTAAGCAAGTTCCAGCTAGACTCGTCTTCCATCTGAAAATGACGGATCGATTCTATCGATTAAATTTCCTTTTCAATTTCAGGTATTCCTAACCAGTTATTCTTGGATTTCATAAGGATGAAAGTTTCACTTCTAATGACATTGCCTATATTAAGAACAGTCTCAGTGGTGAACCGATATAGCTCCTCCTGTCCTTCCATACAAATGACTTCCGCAATTATATCGTAACGCCCGGCAACTACCGCTGCCCAGGCAACATTCGGCAGGTTTTCGATTTCATCCAGTATTTTATCCAGTTTTCCGCCTGATTGGATGCTCATGGCAACCAATGCGGTGATCATTTCTTGATGCCGGTTTGGATTGATCAACCCTGAAACTTTAAATATACCGTTTTTCTCAAGTGCTTTTATGCGCTTGCGAATAGTAGGCGCCGTCACCTTGAGCTTCTTTACCATTTCACCGATCGGCATCCGGCCATCCTTTGTTAGCAGACGAATGATTTCATTATCCATTGTATCAAGATTGATTTTTTCCACAATAATCTCCTTAAGACAGATTTTTTGAAAGATAACGGGTTACAATTCTCAGAGAAGATACAAAACAACCGGAGATAAGGCAAGACCTTCTCCCTGGAAAAAGAAAGGAGAATATGAGATAACTCTGGCAGGTGGAAAATCTCTTCCGGGACCTGATGTCGATCCTGGGATCCCGGTCAATCTATCACAAGCAGGACGAAACGATTCGCTCTGCGTCAGGAACTCAACCGACACCCTGAGCTTGCCGCTCCAGGCGTACAATAGCTGCCAGGTTCATTAACAGGTGGTGGGACTTCGAATATTCCTAATGACAGGGTAATCCCCCTATTAAGGGTCGGCTCATATATTACTTCACATTCTGTTCGCAAAATGTCCGGTGTTTTAGCGGCTTTTGCAAATAGATTAGGGTTGGCTCAAAAATTACTTGGCTTTCTGTCTGCAAAATGTCCAGTTTTTACCAGCAATGTCCGGTTAGATTTTTGCAGAAAGCTGAATGATGAAACCTGGATCGAG
>JABGPJ010000050.1 GCA_018645005.1 Deltaproteobacteria bacterium
ATAAGGGAAAACTCATGTTCGTGTTATATTATTCTCTGGTGGATCTGGTGGCGTTGGCAAAACCGAAAAAGAAATGAATTTTGTTTGATTGCGAAAAAGTAGTTAAAAGATTGCCATCCGACAAATGCTGATGAGCTGGTATTAAATATAACGTAAATACCATATATGACGTTTTTTGTTGACAGAACCTTATCAAAGAATCATGAATATCGTAAAGGTCGGCTCAAAAATTAATTCACATTCTATTTGTAAAATGTCCAGTGCTTATGGGACTTTTGCAAATAGATTATGTGAAGTTATTTTTTAACGATCCTTGAATGTTTCAAATTGAGAACTGCGAATCTCAGCCAATTAATAATTATGACCGTAATAACCAGCACTTCAAACCACAATACCCCGCAGCGCATACTGGCGCTGGCGGCTCTCTTCAATTCCGAGTTTTCCATCAACTGGCTGCAGGCACTGTCCGGGGAAAAACCGCAGTGCATTTTGGAAGCACTCGATCTGGGATTGAAAGAAACCTGGCTGGAATCTGACAGACCTGGATTCTACCGTTTCACAGACATTCAGCAACAGGCCGGCTTGATAGATTCACTCCCTTCCCAGGAAAGAGAAGAACTTCATCTGCGCATAGCAGATATCCTGCAACAGGAGACATTGAATAATCCGGAAGTAGAAAGAATTCTGGCCCAATCTCTTTTAAATATCAAAAACGATGTCGACGGGTGCCGGCAGTTATTGACAGAGGGAAAAATCGTACGTGGCGGTCGAAGTGGTCAGGCCTATGATGCCTTAATTTATTATGACAAGGCCATCGAGGATCTTGGCCAACTTGAAGGGGCAGAAGCAGACTGGCTGCTGCTGGATGCGACCCTTGAATTCGCCCAGATAGCGGTGAGCGAGGCCGACTCCTCAAAGGCCATTGCGTATATTAACGAGGCTCTTCAACGGGCCGACAGCAGGGGATTCGATCCGTATCGGGCATTGTTGAAGATGTACCTGGGCAGGCATGAATTTATTCTTTCCGAATTCGAATCCGCCATGGAGCACTTTGAAGAGGGCTGGGAAATGGCGAGGCAGATCAAAGACGAACCCATGAAACAGGCTGCCAATCTACTGGCCGTATTTTTTCTCTTTTACCAGGGACGGTACCGGGAAGCAGTGGAGTTAGCCGAAGAATTTGTCCCTGAGGTCGATGGGGCGCCTCATACGAGACTTCCAATGTTGCAACGCCCGCTATTTGGGATTTGTATGGTATACCGGGGAGAAATCTCACAAGGTTTGGGTATGGTGAGATCCTCAGTCAGTATGGCTCAAAAGGCGAGGAACACAACAGTTAGCTGTCAAGCCACGGTGGCATTGGGTCATAGTCACGTCGTCATCGGGCGGTATAAGGAGGGCGTCGAATTTCTGGAATCTGCGTTGAAATTAGCAGAAGATGGGGAAAACCTTACAAGCAGAATCGGCGCTCTTCTGATACTGGCCGAAGCTTGCCATAAACTGGGCAACAACAAACGTGCTTTGGCTTACCTGGAAGAATTTCAGAAGCTGAGCCATGAGTCCGGATGGCACTTCGGATGGGTTTCCCAAAAACTGGATCTATGCTGGTTTATGGAACAGGGATTGCTGCCGCAGTTTGAAGGCTTCAGTCTCGAAGACAAAATCGCTGAAGCCTTAGGTGGTCCGAACGTTTTTACGAAAGGCATGGCGTACCGCTACAAGGCTCTGATGGCAAAAAAGGCGGGGCGACCCGATTTGGAGGTATTTAAAAACTTCAGCAAAGCCCTGGAATGGCTGAAGATTTCCGGCCATAGAATTGGTATCGCAACCGTCAAACTGGAACTGGCCGAGGGTTATCTGGAAAGGGGTGATGAGGAAAAAGCCAGGGCCTTTTGCAAGCCGGCCATTCAGTTTCTGCAGGGCATCAATCCGGACCTGATTCCCAAGGATCTGCGGCACCTGAAACGGGCTTTTCGAACCAGCGAGGAGATGCTCCGGGAGATACTCCAACTCGGCCAGGAGCTCGTGACCATTCGAGATAAAAGAAAGCTGGTGGCTCGTATTATCTCAACTGCCAGCTATTTCACCGGGGCTGAACGGGGCGCCATATTTCTGGTGGACAAAAACTCAGACAAGGTTGTGTTGCATGGCTCCATTAACCTGACATCCGAACAGATTGAGTCACCCATTTTTAACGATTCCATGAAAAGCGTCATGGAAGCCGTCCATACCGGTGAGACGCAAAAAATGAATTTCGACCCGGGATCTGAACAAGAAACGTCGGCTGATGATTCAATCTGTTCCTGCATCTGCATTCCCATGTTTTTGCGGAATCGTGTTTTTGGCGTTCTCTACCACGATCACCTGGATTCGCAGAAGGCTTTTCAGGAAACGGACCCGGAGGTGTTGAACTATTTTGCAACCCAGGCGGCCATTGCCCTGGATAACGTGCAGACGTATCAGGCGCTGGCAGAGATGGTAGAAGAGCAAAAGGAGCAGAAACAATATTACAAGGATCAATATCTGAAGGATATGGGATTCGAAAACATCGTTGGTAAGAGCGAGGCTATCCAACAGGTGTTTCAGCATATCGAGTCGGTGGCGGCTACCGATTCGACGGTATTAATCCAAGGTGAAACCGGGGTCGGCAAGGAATTGGTGGCCCGCGCCATACATGACAACAGTTCTCGGAAATCAAAGGCCTTCGTCAGTGTCAATTGCAGCGCCTTTACTAAAAGCCTGATTACCAGTGAACTGTTTGGCCATGAAAAAGGAGCCTTTACCGGCGCTTTTGAAAGGGTGCACGGGCGTTTTGAGCTGGCCGACGGTGGCACTCTCTTTCTGGACGAAATTGGCGATATCCCCCATGAGGTTCAGGTCCGATTGCTGCGGGTTCTTCAAACCAGGGAATTCGAACGAGTGGGGGGGCATGAAACGCTCCGTTCAGACTTTCGCCTCCTGGTCGCTACCAATAAGAACCTTGAAAAAGAGGTGCAGGCAGGACGGTTTAGAGAGGACCTGTACTTCCGGTTGAATGTATTTCCGATTCATGTTCCACCTTTGAGAGAACGAAAAGCGGATATCCCGCTTCTGGCTTACCATTTTCTCAACATCTGTACAAAAAAACTGGGTAGAACAATCGAGACTATTTCTAAATTCGACCTGGATAAACTGGTGGGCTACCATTGGCCGGGAAACATCAGAGAGCTGGAAAACATGGTAGAAAGAGGTGTGATCCTGTCTTCCGGGCCAGAGCTGATTGTCCCGGATATCGGTGTTAAAACGACTGAGGTAAACCCTGATTCGGCCATCACAACCCTTGAAGAGAACGAACGCAGCCATATCCTGCGGGCGCTGAAAAAAACCAGCGGAAAAGTAGCCGGCCGCGGCGGGGCGGCCGAAATTCTGGGAATTAATCCCAATACCCTTCGTCATCGTCTGAAAAAGTTGGGAATCCACAAAAAGGGACAGGACATTTATTCTCTCAAAGCATAAAAAGGCCGGGAATGACGGCTGGTTCGGCATCACCCCCTTGGCCTGAGACCCTAGAATAAATCCAGGGTCTCAGTTAGACTTTTCATCAACAAACAGACCTGAAGGAGGGCAAATTGGCCAGAACAGAAAACTCACCAGAAAAAATCAAAAACTTGCTGAGTCAGGCGGAGGATAGTCATTGAACAGCGCTTCGAACTCTTCTGTAATCAATTTCATTTCAATCTCCTCAAAAATAAGATTAGCGGAGCTGAGCTCCGCCAATTAGTTTACTTCTTCTTTTTGACTTCAGGTTTTTCTTCCGACTTTGCCGTAGCAGCTTTCGCTGGAATTTCAATTCCGTTGCTTTCAAGGAATGACACGCTGCAAAACACCGCGACATATTGATCACTACCAACTTTCTCCACCGAATTATATCTTACGGTTTGTATTTCAGATCTAACAGCAAAGTCCCAAGACGTTGCCTTACCTGCTTACTTGTAACAATCGTTGTTTCCATTGATTTCTCCAATTTGGATTATTGATTAAGTAACTGACTGATTAAGGATATCTCTATGAAACACCTTGATTAGACCCTTCACAGACTTCGATATTTTAACCCAATTATGCACGGAGTATTTTTACTGCTACGAGTATAGATATCATTAACAGAAAAGAACAATGACCCAATATGAAGACGATATCGAACTAGATGATATCGAAAACTTAAATACTGCACTAGAATTTGCGGATGAATATTATGTGTTGCCATTACACTATTCAAAATACAATCCACTTACAAACAAAGATGAATGCTCTTGTGGCGATCAAGAATGTGGGCAAGTTGGCAGACATCCACAATATGAAGGCCACGCCAGGTCGCAGAAAAATTAGGATTTAGCAGTTGGCGTCCTGCAAATGAACTTCTCTATAAAATTGAACGCGAAAAAGGAATAAATGTAAAAAGTAGTGATAATAAATATCACATTTCTATCAAATCAGGGACCATACTTCAAACAAGGAAGTATTCTCAAGAATTAATAGATCTTTTAGTCTGTGTGACCAATAATGAAGATTACGATATACAGTTGTAAAAAAGGAAAAAAACCTGAAAAGGAGATTCCCAATATCTAAAATTGTAAAACCATTTTCTCCATTCTGGGCTGAACAACGGTCCACCACCCCGGTAAGTCAAAAATAATACCAAATTTAGAATTTCCACCAAAAGACCCCTTATTCCTTCCATATCAATCACTTCACTTGTTGTAACCACATCAAATCATAGCCATTTCATTGTCTTCTAAGATTATTGTCTAAAGATTCGTTTGTCCCGGAAGTTCATTCTATTGCGATTTAGATAACTACATTCTGGGCGGAAATGGTCTGACGGAATGGGCTTAGTTTTACAAATTGATTTAGTCGAAGAAGAGAAGAATCTCGCCAATTTACAATCGAGTCGGGATTTGGGTTGAAATAGTCCCGAGCGTGATAGATAACCTTTGTGATGTTTATTTTTATCTGGTAGTATAATGACCAACAAAGAAACTAAGAAACTCGGGGTGGTTAATAATTCCTTGGAATTAGGCTAATTATCTGTATATTGGTTCATTTAGATCAATATACGGCATTAATTCAACACCTAAACCTCATTATGGAAAAAGCTAAAATACTCATTGTCGACCAAGAAGCCTCAATCGCATTGGAGATTGAAAGCATTTTAAAGAATCTGGGATATCATGTGACTTCAATTGTCGATACGAGTGAGAAAGCTATTGAAAAATCTGAAACAGACAAACCGAACATCATCTTAATGGATATTCGAATCAAAGGAGAAATGGATGGTATTGATGCAGCAACAGTGATACGAGATCGATTTGAAATTCCGGTTGTTTTCTCAATAGCGCATCTGGATGAAGAACGGATAGAACGAGCTAAATTTTCCATGCCGTTTGGATATGTTCTAAAGCCGATTCAGGAAAGGGATCTTAGAGTGACGATTGAGATGGCATTGTATGTCAATGGCGTTGATGCAGAAAGAAGAAAGGCAGAAGAAAAATTAAAAGAATCTGATAAACAACGTCGTACCTGGCTCGAGCATTCACCTGATTGCACTAAGATTGTGGACCTTGATCTGAATCTTCTTTATATGAGCTCGGCTGGTGTGGAAGGTCTTAAAATACCTGACATCACTGAATATTATGGTAAGCCATACCCCTTCCATTTTTATCCTGAGTCATTCAAAAAGGCGATGACTGGAAATCTGATGAAAGTAATAAATACAGGTAAAACGATCATTCAGGAAGAGGATGTGGTTGACGTAGAAGGAAATATCGTATGGTTTCACTCGACGATCGTGCCGATTTATGATGATGAAGGTCAACTTGATTATCTCATGGTTGTATCCATCGATACAACCGAACGCAAACTAACGGAAGAAAAAATCAAAGCCTCCCTCAAAGAAAAAGAAACCCTTCTTCAAGAAATCCATCATCGTGTTAAAAACAACATGCAAGTAATTTCAGGTTTATTGAATATTCAGGCAGACAATTCTGATAACGATCAAATCAAGCAATTGTTAAAGGAAAGTCAAAATAGGGTATACGCAATGTCGGTTGTCCACGAAACAATTTATAGTTCGGGTAATTTAACTGAAATCGACCTGCATGAATACATATCCAGGATTACAAATGCGTTAACTCAGGCTTATGTTATAGATTTGAATCAGATTCTTTGCAGAACAGAATCTGATGATATCAAAATAAGTATTGAACAAGCGTCGCCACTTGGATTGATAATTAATGAATTGGTTTCAAATTCACTGATTCATGCGTTCCCCGATGGTAAAAAAGGTGAAATACTCATCAAAATCATAAAGCCCACCCCTGAAGACATTGAAGTTACCATAAAAGATAACGGGATTGGGTTGCCAATCGATTTTAGCTGGCAAGAAAACACAAAACTGGGACTTCAGCTTGTAAAAGGTCTGGTCGAAAACCAACTTGACGGCCATATCAAAGCTACGGAAAATGGTGGTGCTCAGTTTCTAATTAAATTCAAGCTCATATCATCAATGTCCGGTTAGGTTTTTGCAAAAAGCTGAATGATGAATTCTGAATCGAGCTTATAAGGATTTATTAGATTTTCTTAGTTTAGCGTAGCGAAAATAAGCCTTGTTTGAGCGAGGCACGAGTGAGTTTGGCGGTTTTTCGTGAAGCAAACATAGAAAATCTTTAAATCCTTATGCGCAGAGACTGGATTTGTCATTCAGCTTTTAGCCTGCAAAAACCTAACGGACATTGCTGAGCTCATATAATTATTCAAGAGGTGATGGATGACTAAAGCAAACATAATGATCGTGGAGGACGAGTTTGTTATTGCGATGGAAACTAAAAATAATTTGAAGAATCTAGGATATGAAGTGACTTCGATTGTTGATTCCGGCGAAAAAGTGATCGCTAGGATAAAAGAAGATATTCCGGATCTTATTCTTATGGATATACGAATCAAAGGAGAAATGGATGGAATTGAGGTAGCGGAACTCATTCGATCTGACTACGACCGGAGTATTCCTTTAATTTTTGTTTCGGCGTTTGCGGAAGATGAGAAGCTGGAGCGGGCCAAGTTGGTGTACCCTTCCGGATACTTAGTCAAACCGGTTCAAGCAAGAGAATTAAAAGCAATTATTGAGATGGCGCTTTTTGCGGGTAAAATGGTGGCCCAACGAATAAAGACAGAAAAGGTATTGCAGACTGCTCTTACCGAGTCAAAAAATAAGTGCGAAGAAGCCTCTAATTTACTGGATAGTATTAGATCGACTATCGATAATATCCAACAATTCAGTAATCCAAAAATTATGTAAGTTATGGAAAAAACGAAAATACTTATCGTTGAAGATGAGTATATTATCGCGATGGAAATTGCAAGCCAGCTAAAAAGTTTGGGATATGAAGTGGTGTCTACTGCCAAGACGGGCATAGAGGCTATCGAAAGGGCTGATGTAGAAAAACCTAATCTGATTACGATGGATATTCAGCTCAAAGGAGAGATGGATGGAATTGAAGCAGCAAAACATATTCGAGCCAAATCTGATATTCCTATTGTCTTTTTATCTGCCTACGCAGAAGAAGAAAAAATAAAACGGGCCAAGTTGACGTTGCCATACGGGTATTTGATAAAGCCGGTTCAAAACAGAGATCTAAAAGTGACAATTGAAATGGCTTTATATGCATTTGAAATAAAAAAGGAACGTGACAAAGCCCAAGAGGCTTTAAAAAAAGCAAATGAGGACCTGGAAGACAGAGTCGCAGAGAGAACTGAGAAATTACAACATGAAATAGGCGAGCGAAGACAGATAGAGGAAGGCCTACTTATAGCTAGAAAAGAAGCTGAATCAGCAAATCAGTCCAAAACTGAATTCTTGGCAAATATATCCCATGAGTTACGTAATCCGATGCATCAGATACTTAGTTATTCAAAATATGGTATTGAAAAAATAGACAAACCCAGAGAGAAGCTTCGGCATTATTTTAATCAAATAAGAAAATCTGCAAAAAGGTTAATGATGCTTCTAAACGACTTATTGGATTTGTCAAAAATGGAATCCGGCAGGATGGACTACAAAATGGAGATAAACAACGTATTTCAAATCGTAAATGAAACTGTATCAGAACTAAAATCTGCGATTGAGGAAAAAAACCTATCTTTTAAACTTAACGATCCTTCAATATCAACAAATGTTACCTGTGATTTCTACAAGGTAGGACAAGTCGTGAGAAATCTATTATCAAATGCCATCAAATTTACACCTGAAGAAAAAAGCATCAAAATAGAGTTCAAAAGAAATGAATCGAAAAATGAAAATAATAAGATGTTGTCACTAGAATTATCTGTTATTGATCAGGGAGTCGGAATCCCAGAAAGTGAGTTAACTTCAGTGTTTGATAAATTTACTCAAAGCAGCAAAACAAAAACTGGCGCTGGAGGCACAGGTCTGGGACTTTCAATATGTCATGAGATTGTAAAAGCACATGGAGGCAAAATTTGGGCTGAAAACAATCCTGAAGGAGGTGCAACTTTTAGTTTTGTGTTACCGTATCAGCAGGAAGTAGATTGAAAAGTATCTCTTAGTTCTTGAATGGAAAATAAGATCAAATTCATCAACCATACTGAAGCAGCACAAAAATTTTTTCCCACTTCGGGCTACACACCGACCACCCTCCCCGGAATCCTAATAATACTACCAAATTTATAATTTCCACCAAAACACCCCGTATTCCTTCGATATCAATTGCTGCATTTGCTATAACTACATAATATCATAGTTATTTCTTTTTTTATTAAGATTTTTATCTGAAGATTCGTTTGACCCAGAAGTTCCATTTAGTTAACTTAATATAGCTACATAATGGGCTTTTCCGGGCAGGGATGAAGACGCTTAGGCTCATAAAAGCGAAAAAGTTGGCCAGCCAGAGCAGAAAAAACTGTGGGGTATAGAGGCGGGCGATAGTTATATGTGAGCGAAGAACGGTTGCCTATCTCTATCGTTTTCTGTAAAATTTCTGATAAGTCTGAAATACAAAATCATTCCGACACAGGGCAAGAAACCTGAAAGAGGGGGAGGTATGATAAAGGCGATAAAATCGGGTTTTATTTTTCGATTAAAAAGTGCAGGCTGTTTGATATTCGCTTTTGCCTTTCTGCAATTCGGACCAGCAGTCAATGCGGTTGCTTCTGGCTACTTCCCCGGCAAAGAATGGCGAACTGCGACACCGGAAAGCCAGGGAATGAGTTCTGAAGTGTTGACTGAAATGCTGGATACAATCTGGAAGAAACACTATTTAATCGATTCCATTACAATCGTCCGCAACGGTTTTGTTGTCCTTGATGCCTATAACAGTCCGAATTATCCACAGAAAAACCATGATTTATACTCCTGCAGCAAAAGTGTTATTTCTGCCCTGATCGGAATTGCTATCGACAAGGGATACATCAGATCTATTGACCAGCCCATACTGAGCTTTTTCCCGGAGCGGACGGCCGAAAATCTGGACCTGAGTAAAAAAAGCTTGACTTTGAAACACGTATTGATGATGGCAACCGGTCTGAACTGTCAAGATTCATATCTTTACCGTTGGATTGGTCTGAGAGAAATGCAGAGGAAGCGTGACTGGGTCAAGCACATGATCGATCTGCCCATGAATGCGGAACCGGGTTCCACATTTGAATATTGCAACGGTGCCACCTTTTTGTTATCAGCTGTTTTGCAGAAAACGACCGGTAAAAACGCACTCGAATTTGCAAACGAAAACCTCTTTATAGCGCTGGCAATTGAAAATGCAGAATGGGGAGAGAATCAGCAGGGTATCAGTGTAGGATTTAACGAACTCTATCTCCGCCCACGGGATATGGCCAAATTTGGATATCTGTTCCTGAAAAAGGGAAAATGGAAGGAAAAGCAGGTGGTATCGACCCGTTGGGTGAATGAATCAACCCAAAAGCATATCGCAGCAACCATGACACCGGGTTACGGTTATCAATGGTGGGTCGTCAGTCCAAATACATACACGGCTATCGGGTATAAGGGACAACGGATATATGTCATGAAAAAGCAGAAGATGGTTGTTGTAATTACAGCATCTTTAGCCATGATCCAAGGAGCCTTGATTCCAGACGGGCTGATCCTGGGATATATTATGCCGTCAATAAAATCTGCGACAGCATTGCCGGAAAAACGAAAAGCATTTCAGGCGCTCCAATCAGTAACCCGTTTCTGGCAGGATTCCAATTTAATCGCAAAGCTCGTCGGAAGAGTAAAATTTAAAGTATCCGCCGGCAAGCCGGAGATGAAAACGTATGTGAATCAGGAGTACGGTTTTTCAGCACAATATCAGGCTGACCTGCTGGCAGTAGATCCAATGCCTACTCCGCCCGCCGTTCATATAAGAAGGAGTGTTGAGGGGTTACCTTCATTTATGGTTGAAATTGAGGAAATTCCACCTGCCGTTAAACTGACAGACAGCGCCAGGTATTTTGTGAACTGGATGAAAAATGAACTGAACATTGAAACAGTCAACATCCGACACAAAGATCTGATAAAACTCTCCGATGGCACCAAAGCGAACTATTTTGAATTGGACTGGTACTATCAGCCCATCAACCTTGTCACATCAGGTGTTGTTGTCTATAAAAACGGTAAAATGATCTCTATCTTATCCACGGGGGATCGAAACAGTTCAATCGAAGATTTGAAAAAAATGTCCACTTCCCTGGTATTTAAGTGATAAAAATGCTGTTTCTATGGTTGTCAAGCTATTCGCTGATTTCTTGACATAGATAAACAGACGGTTTTGTAAAGCGTGAAAAATCTCTTCTCGATCCCATTTCAGTCAGGCTCACGTTGTCCGATTTACCTACTAAGAAATAAACAGGGCTTTTATTTTTGCAATATCCGAATGTTTCTATAGGCAATCGCTCCCAGTCCACCCTGTAGCATGAGTGGACCTTCTGCATATTCCCCGTTTCTCAAGGCACCGCTGGTCGAGCCGTTGTTCATCTGCACATGTTCCTGAACGATCTTTCCATTGAGGCTGACCTTGACGAATTCGGCCGGTTCGGAGCGTTTGCCGTTCTTAAACCGCGGTGCCTTAAATTCAATCACATAACGTTGCCATTGGCCGTACTCGAGAGCGGCGTTGGTTATAGGTTTTGAAGTACCAATGATACCGCCCATATCATCATTCCCAATGAACCAATCCTTGCCGAAACTGTCTTTGACTTGGACTTCGTACTGCCCCATCACGTAGATTCCAGAATTGGCTTGTTTCGCCACCATCACTTCAAGTTCAATGGTACAATCCCCGACGTTCTCCCGCGTAAATATATCCAGGCTGCCTTTGGATTTATTGACCAGTTCAAGGGAGGTCCCGTTAGAAGTCGTCGCAATCATCTTCTTAGGATTATCCGGATTTATTTTGGCGATTCCGGCTTCCCATTTGCTGATCAACTTTGGCCCTTTGACTTTCCAAGCCTTCAGGTCGGGATCAATGGGGATCGTCATTACCCGCTGTGTGGTGTCGGCATACACCAAATGAAGACCGGTCATAAAGATCAGGGCCAGTCCAACCATAAGATTGAAACTTTTTTTTAATCTTCGTTTCATGATATTTCCTCCAATTTGAGTTATTAAGTGAAGTTATCTTTTGACGGCAATGTGTTTCTTGGACACTAATGAGAAACACTTGGATCCCCTTGCAAATAGATTATGTGAAGTTATTTTTTAACGATCCCTAAATGCGAAGCATCATCATCATTGCTGCAAAAATTCCAGCCACAGCGGCAACGGTTATTTTGGGAAAGGGTTTAATTAAAAACTGACTGACCAGATACCCACAAAAAAGTGCTAAAGTGGAGACAGCCAGGTACTTAAAGCCCACCGGCATCTGTTGGACCTGGATAAAAAACAGCTGAAAACCCAACACAAAAACGTAATGGGTCAGATAAAGGTTGTAGGAATTTGACGCAAGATTCCGGTTCAGTGCGGTAGATCGGTTCCAGTACTTCAAAGCGAGCGCCATACTGAGTCCCAGAGCGGAAATGGTGAAGAAATTCAACCAGAACCAGGCAACTAGCCCAAACAGCTGCGCTTGTGTGCCGGATGAGGTTTTCACCAGCAAAATTGAACTGAAGTAGGCGATAAAGGTAAGCAAAAATGAGATCATCCAAATGTTGAGCCGGCCGGGAAACTTTCCGCTTTGGATCCAGTTTCGCTTATAGGTCAAAATCCCCAGGATAAAATAAGTGCTATGCAAAAAGATCCTGGAAACTCTGAATTGGACAAAATTCCCCAAAGTGAACCAGGACTCAGGATTTGTCACACCCGAAGTGACGCTGAACATCAGGACAATCAGAGCGGTGGAACCAGAAAAGGTCAGCAGGCCGATGGTCAGGATTGTTTTCAGAGTGGACCGGATGGATGCCTTTTTGAGGATAAGTTCTTGATCCATACTTTCAAACCAACCTGGCTTAAGACGATACACCAACGCAAATATCAGGAAAAATGCGATTAATAAGGCAATAAACCACATGTAGCGCTGGTAGAAGAGATCGTTCTGCATGAGCTGATTCATTGGAAGCATCATCCCGATATCAAATCGTATGGCATTGCCCATCAATCTCAACCAGATCACTGCATAACTGGAAGTCAGTCTCAAACCGTCGCGCGTGTAATGATAAATAAGGGGTAGCATCGGGCAGACAAACAATATACAGACCAGCCATAGGGCCCCCAATCTCTTGAATTTTCCAAACACAAACGTTGAAATCGTTTTTTTCGCGATGGATGGAATGGCGAAATATCCGGCGATATAAAACAAAGCCGGCATCAAAAAACCGTCAAAAAGGGCTACCAGACTGGTGACGAAAATGCTGGAATCGTCGACGACCGGCCACCAGTCTGACCAGCTGTATGCCATCCCTGCGTGCTGCAGCACGACAAAGCACACAAATAAAAAGCGCAGATTGTCAAAAAAGATGTACCGCGGCCCTGTACTGCCTGAGGTAAGATCAACGTGATCAGGTTCCATATGTGTTCTCCGGATGAGTCTTTTTAAGAACATTCGAGGGCGTTATTTCTGTTGGCTTCCGGGGTCAGGTGTCACACGCTCAATTGAAATCAGTGGCAATCCCAGATCAAGAATTCGGGTCAGCAACCCTTGTAACGCAGATTGATCCGGGATTTCACCACTGATGATCGTCATGGCGCCATCAGTTTGTACTGTCAACCCTTCAAACCAGTTGAGACTTTCATTATTAAGGGTACCGCCCACTTTTATGTTGTATACCGCTGCTCCAAACCAGCCATTTTGTTTCATCATGGAAAGATTCCGAAATTCGATTGATTATTAAAAACCAGCAATGTCCGGTTGGGTTTTCACTGAAAGCTGAATGATGAAACCTAACCGGACGTCGCTGTGTAATCACAGAAAAAAAAGGCCTGACGACGGTCGTTGTCCCTGAAGCTACGTTTATTTTTTAAACCTATTATAGTTAACCTGAAAAACGTGTCATCACACCTAAGGGTGATTTTGAGGGGTGATTTTAAGCTGAATCTGAAATTTATTGCATTATTCGCTCAGAAAGGCCGCTCAAGACCATTTGGATCACGACTGAGTTATTGCAAAGGGAAAGAGGTGGGGTGTGGCAAAAGAGGACGGAGGATAGGCTACAACAGATCCAACTCTCTGGCTTTGGCTGTCGCTTGCATGCGACTGTTTACGTTCAGTTTGCTGTAAATGTTCCTGATGTGCGTTTTTACGGTATTCATAGAGATGTGTATTTCCTCTGTGATTGTTTTGTTAGACAAGCCTGCGGCAATAAACCGCAGCACTTCCAGTTCACGTTCACTTAACCGTTCCACCAATCCGTCATCTGTTTTTACCAGTTTGGCCAATTGGAAGGCTGACAATAACTTTTTGACATAGGCACGCGAAATATTCACTTTCTCATCCAGCAGCACCTGCAACAAGTCGGCTATGGGCGAACCCTCCGAAGTAAAGATGGTGATGTAGCCTCCCGGTTCAGCCAGCGCAATTGCCTTTTGCATTGAAGCGGTCGCTTCACTGGTGTCGTCGATAGAAAAAAGGATTTTTGCTCGAATTACCCACATTTCGATAACCCGAATCGTTCGACCATCTTTTTCTGCATTTATTATCAACTGTCGCAGTAACTCAAGAGATCTTTCTGACTTCCCCTGGGAAAATAATATCCTGGAGAATAATATTTGTATTGATTCCCGCAAAAGGATGGTAAGCCCTGACCTATTTTCTTTGCGGTTTTGCATCCATTGAACAGCCTGTTTTATATTTCCTTTTTCAAGCCAGATACGAACCTTCAAGACTTCCAGCAAAACAACAACATATCGAGGAAAATCAGATTTTTGGGACAGTTTCTCCATTCTTCGTATAATGGTTTCGGCACCGGAACGATCTCCTTTGATGAACCGTATTCTCGCCAGGCAGAGATGCCCCCGACCGATCATGGCGGCATCATTGACTTGTATGCTGTAGTCGATCCCCTGTTGAAGATGTTGAAGCGCTTCGTTCATTTTGTTAAGATCTCCCAAGACCTCCCCGGTACTGATATGCAGTATTGACAGCATTGGTGATTGTGAAAATCCTTCTTCCTGCGCCGCTTTAAACAGTTCATCAAAAATGTTCATTGCCCCTGAAAGGTCACCCTGAAATCTCCTGACATCCCCCACGCCTAAACTGGCGATCAGGGCGATATAATAATTTCCACTTCGCTTTCCTTTGTCTGAAGCATTGTGATAATTTTGCTCCGCTTTTAGCATCTCACCTTGGGAACGATAAGCCTCACCGAGTAAATACGATGTAACAATCCACCAGGGGGAGTCACTTCGATCCAGGTGTTCAATGGCACTATTTGACAACCTGATAACGTCCGGAATATTACCCTTAAACAGAGCGATGATGGCTCTAATAATGGCTACCTTCCCTTGAATTTCCGATTTTTCCCGGGGTGGCAAAGCCTTTGTTTTCCTGGGAATTTTTGCTGAAGGATCAATGGGGGAGTTGATCAAATCTTCTACGATTTTAAGAAATTTTTCTGCATCGTTATATTGACCGTTCTCGTAGAGCATCCAGGCGTTAAAAAAGCTCAGATCAGGGTCTTTATATATGAATTCAAGAGGCAACAGTTTATGCCATTCAAACAATCTGGCATCATAATCATTTGACGATTTGACATACACACTGATCAATCGTGCGACGCGTTCGAAATCCTGTGTCGCAACAGCATGATTGACCGCCTCGGCTTTCAGGCCATTCTTTTGGCACCACTTGCTGGCCCGGTTGTGTAGCTCATTTACATGATCGCGCTCCATTTGATGCAATCGAAGTTGCAGCAATTCCGCAAACAAATGATGATATCGATACCATTGACGCTTGTGATCCAGTGGGACAATAAACAGATTGGTCCTCTCCAGACTATCCAGAATTATCTGGCTGTTTGTTTCACCAGTGATATAGTCGCAAAGTGCTTCAGAAAGACGATTCAGAATGGAGGTTTGCAGGAGAAATTTTTGGATTGGCTCAGGCTGAAGGGCTAATACTTCTTCAACCAGATAATCGACTATATGGCGATCATCGCCAGCGAATGAATTGATGAACGACGACCTGTCGTCTCTACCATGCATAGATACCGCAGCCAGTTGTAAACCGGCTATCCAGCCCTCGGTGCGAGATCCGAGGATAGAGATATCGTTTTTTGAAAGCTGCAGCTTCATTTTCTCATTACAGAATATCGTCGTTTCATCAGCTGAAAAACAAAGGTCAGCGAGACGCAGTTCAGACAGTTGACTGCTGACTCGCAAACGTGACAGGTTTAAAGACGGATCGACACGTGTCGAGATGACAAGGTTTATGTGGGTGGGTAGATAATCGAGTAGCGTCCCGACGAAATCATGTATGATTTTCGAGTTTATTGAATGATAATCGTCAAATACAAGAATCAGCGTTGTTGTCAGGTCAGTAATCTCTTTGACCAAATCTGTTAAAATAGTCTCGGTTGAAGGGCGTTGGCGGGATTTCAAAAGTGACAATGTACCTTCTCCAAAACCCGCCTTGATTTTTCTTAAAGCTGCTACCAGATATTGTATGAACTGAACCAGATCTGAATCACCTTTATCCAGAGAGATCCAGGCAACTGGGAACTCAATTTGGGAAATCCACTCACACAACAGAGTCGTTTTACCAAAACCTGCCGGCGCGGATATCAAGGTTAATTTGCGTCCGATTCCGTTATTCAGACGATCGATTAAATGGGATCTTCGAACTTGATTTCCCCGCAGTTGTGGAACGAAAAGCTTGGTGGCCAGCAGCGGAAAAGAATCGTCTTTATTATCTGGAATTTGCTTTTTCATATTTGTGAAGTCAGCTATTTTAAAATAAGATAATCAAAAGCAACTGATATTTCAAGCAGAATAAACTGATTTCCTCAAAACTACTATCTAAACCCATCAATGTCCGCTTAGGTTTTTGCAGACTAAAAGCTGAATGACAAATCCAGTCTCTGCGCATAAGGATTTAAAGATTTTCTATGTTTGCTACACGAAAAACCGCCAAACTCGCTCGTTCTTTGCTGCAAGCCTCGCAAATTCAGCACTCAAACAAGGCTCATTTTCGTTACGCTAAACTTAGAAAATCTAATAAATCCTTATAAGCTCGATCCAGGATTCATCATTCAGCTTTTTGCAAAAACCTAACCGGACATTGCTGATCTGAACCAAAAAAGACACCATTTTATTACTATTCTTTTTAAAAATGCATTCGAAAATGAGAGGACATTTGGATTTTCCCAATATTAAAAAACATCAAAAAAGGAAAAACGATGAATTATGAAGTTATATTAACATGTGCTGTTACAGGTGGTAGCGATGTAAAAGATAAACATCCGGAATTACCAATCACACCCGAAGAAATTGCCACAGCCGCCATTGAAGCAGCACAAGCAGGTGCCGCCGTCGCTCACATTCATGTAAGAGATCCGAAAACAGGTCTTCCTGGCAGAAATCTCGAGTTTTATAAAGAAACAGTCAAATTAATTCGTGGGAGCGATACGGATGTGGTTTTAAACATCACAACTGGAATGGGAGGAGATCTTATTCCCAGCGAAGAGAACCCTGCCATGGCTGGTCCGGGGTCTGATATGATTTCACCGGCTGAGCGTGTTCAACACATTGAAATGATTAAACCGGAGATCTGTACTTTGGACTGTGGATCATTTAATTATAGTTATACAGCTTATATAGCTACCATGGACATGCTAAGAGAAAGCGCCGGAAGAATTCAACGCGCTGGTGTCAGACCGGAAATTGAGGCATTTGAACTGGGACATATCTGGCAGGCGAAGCAGTTAATGAAAGAGGGTCTCTTGGATAAAAAAACACTGTTTCAACTCTGCATGGGGATTCCTTATGGTGCGGAAGGTACGACAAGAAATGTGGTTACCATGTTCGATGCTCTGCCAGCGAATGTTGTTTGGGGTGCTTTTGGTATTGGCAGACAAGAAATGCCAATGGTTGCCCAATCGGTAATTATGGGAGGCAACGCAAGGGTCGGATTGGAAGACAATCTATACCTGGAAAAAGGGGTATTGGCATCGAACGCCCAACTGGTGGTTCGTGCAAAAGAGATAATTGAACGACTAGGGGCAAAATTAGTCACACCTGCGGATGTCCGAAAAAAACTGGATTTGAATTAGCAACACGAAGGAGTAAACTCTCGCACTCAGTCCATTTGAATGGCGGACAAATGGACTTAATGCGAACTTTGAGGAGACAATTGCAAAGGCTCGACTCCACACAATTTCGACGCCCTAAGGCCTTGACGCGTATTTACTTTTTTGACTAATCGGGATCGTCTTCCTTCAGGAACAGGTTATGATACTCCGGTTCTGTGAGGTGGCTTTTAAGGCTGCGCGTGATGAGGTTGAATATCTCTTCCAGTTCGTCATCCGTCATTCTCTTGATCAGTTCTCCCATCAGGACATCATCGGAAAACATCTGCAGATAGCAGATAACGGTGTTCTCATCAGTTTGTCGGTCTAATCCGAAACCGATTATATCATCATAGGTCTCTACAAAATCGTGTGTGTGCTTTGTCATAATAATCCGGGTTTTAGTGTCATATTCAGTAAAATGCAGGCTGAAGGGATCTTCAGTCTCCGGTCTTCAGTCTTTGCTTCTTTCGCTGTCGCCTGGTGAGTAAGTATTCAATGAAACCGAGGCCCAGCACCGGTCCCAGAATATAGAGAAAGAGCAGTGGATCAAAGAGGGCGATACCGGCGAATCCGCCCAGAACCCCCCCCAGAACTTCGATAGCTGAGAGATGTTCTCCAGAAGCGTCCAGAACCATCTTCTCCAGTTTGTCGGTGTC